>CAJXDV010000028.1 GCA_913052435.1 uncultured Pelagibacteraceae bacterium | reverse complement strand
AGATTTTTATGGTCTAATATAGCCCAATGGCACTCAGATCAAGCCACACATATGTGGATTGGTTTAACACAAAAAATAGATAATATTTCTGTAGGATTAATAAGCTCTGTAGGTTTACCAAACCCGAATGGAATGGTTTTTATTGCAAAAGCCTTGACTTATTTGCCTTCGCTTTGGTCTGTTAGCTTTGTTATTAGTCTTATTCAATTATTTTTAATAATAATTCTAGGATTAGTTTTATTTAAAAAAAATAAAAATCTGTTTTTTTTATTTATTATACCAATTATATTTTGTGTAGCTTTAAGATCGTCCTCAGTTCATTTTATGAATCAATGGATTTTGGTATCTGTAAATTTATTTTATTTTATTTTAATAGCACTTTATCTAAATAAACCATCCCCAATAAAATTTATTTTTTTTTTATTACCAATTCTAATAGCCCCATCGATTTATCTGGCCGGTTTAGCAAATTCTTTAGCTTTTTTTCTATGTTCGCTGCTTGCTCTATATTTTCGTCCTCTACCAAAAAATTTAAAAATTTGGATTTTCCCTATGATTCTTGGAATATTTTTTTTATTTTTGTCATTAAAATTTACCTGGTTGCCCTATTATTATGAAATAAACATTAATGAAATATCGAGCAATATTGACATTTGGGAGAGAATTTCTTTAACAATTAATGCGGCAATAAAATTCCCTTACTGGAGCATTATTCATGGTGCCGGAAATATAAGCGGATCTTTTGTTCATAATGGATATGATAGTGTCACCTTTCCTTTCTGGAGCATAACTCATTATAACAATGAAGCTGTAGAAGCTTATAAAATTTTAAATGGCCCTTTATCTAACAATGCAGTTTTTGGGTTAAGATTAACATCATTAATTTTAATTTTACAAGCAATTTTATCAACTTTATTAATAACTTTGGTTCCATTGTTTAATTTTGCAAAATATCGTTCCTTTAAAAATATTATTAAAAATGAAAAAAAAATAGAATTTGAATTTTTAATGATTACTATAATTTTTATTTTCACTGTTTTAGTATTTGCAACATTTTTAGGAGCACCCGACTGGATAAATGGAAAACGTTTAGATCACCAGGTACAATTTCTTCCTTTTTTAATTATTATTTGGTTTGTAATACCCTGGATAATAAAACTTCCTAAATTTCTTAATAAATCTTTAAATATTTTTTTTATATTTTTATTTTTTTCTTATATTTTATTAAGCATTCTTACTGGATATCAGATTTCAAAAGATTATAATAAATATAATGGGACAATGATTACGGAAGCAGATGTGCCTTTAATTCAAAAGAAAGAAGCAATTAAATTTATAGCAAATGACTGGAAATTAAAATCTAATAGTAAAAGTATTCCCGTCGCTTATTTATTCAATGACAGAAGGTGGAGCGAAGTAAATAAATTTGGTGAAAAGCTGTCAAAATATTATCCAAATATATATACCTTGGGTCGTGAATACGATTATGAATTACTTAGATCCCATGGTTTATTTAACACTCAAGAAGGAATTCAACATAGGAATTTTAAAAATATTAGATACATAATCTGTTATAATTCACTTCCTATTAGGATAAAAAAATCATTAATATCAGAGATAAAAATAATTGGTCAACTAAAAATTATTAAATTAATAAATATTAATTAATTTTTCCAAAAATTCTTAGCTTTTTGAAAGAACTTTTTAATAGTTGGATTTGATTTTTCGTTTTCTATTTCTCTGAATTTTTCAAGTAAATCCTTTTGTTCTTTATTTAAAGATACAGGAACTTCAGTTTTTACTTGAACATATAAATCACCAGTTCCACTTCCTCTCATATATGGCATGCCTTTTCCTCTTAATCTAAATTGTTTACCACTTTGGGTTCCATTAGGAATTTTTATCTTTGCTTTACCACCATCGATAGTCGGTATTTCTATAGATGTTCCTAATGCTGCATCTGCAATTGATATTGGACATTCAAAAAATAGGTTTTCATCAGATCTTTTAAAAAGATCATGTGAATAAACATTTATAAATAAATATAAATCGCCACTGCTGGCACCTCTTGAGCCAGCCTCTCCTTTGCCTGCTAATCTAATTCTAGTTCCATCATCAACACCTTTTGGAATTGTTACTGAAAGTCTTTTTGAAGCTTGCTTTTTTCCTTGTCCATTACAACTTGAACATGGATTGGTTATTTCTTCACCAGAACCAGAACATTGAGGGCACGTTTGTTGAACTGTAAAAAATCCTTGACTTGATCTAACTTGACCATGGCCTCCACACATTGAACATGATCCTGCATCATAGCCTGGTTTAGAACCTGAACCGCCACAAGTATCACATTTCTCTGATGTTGAAAATTTAATGTCCTGTTTCTTTCCAGCATAAGCCTCTTCTAAAGTAATTGATAAATCGTATCTTAGATCAGAGCCCCTACTGTTTGATCTTCTAGATTTTCTTCCACCACCTCCAAATCCTTCACCAAAGAAATCTTCAAAAATATCTGAAAAATGACTTGAGAAATCAAAGTTACCAAATCCACCTCTAGCTCCACTTCCATTTTCAAAGGCAGCGTGGCCAAAACTATCGTAGTTCTGTTTTCTTTCGGAGTTAGAAAGAACGTGATAAGCCTCGGAAGCTTCTTTAAATTTTTCCTCAGCTCCTTTGTCACCTTTATTTTTATCGGGATGATGCTTAACTGCTAATTTTCTGTAAGCTGATTTGATTTGGTCTGGAGTAGAACTTTTATTAACACCCAAGACTTCATAATAATCTCTTTTTGCCATAACTAATTATAGACAAATTGTTGTTAGCTTAGGCGCTTTTTTCTTTATTCTCGTCTTTTACTTCTTCAAAGTCTGCATCAACAACATTATCGTCTTTTTTTCCTTCTTCTTTAGCATCTTTTGGTGCATCAGCAGGTTTAGCACTTTGTTGTGATTTATAGATTGCTTCACCTAACTTCATAGAAGCTTGAACCAAATCTTGTGTCTTTTTCTTAATTTCCTCTGCATCAGTACCTTTTAAGGCATTTCTTAGATTTGCTGAAGCATCTTCAATTGCTTTTTTATCGGCATCTGAAACTTTAGCGCCATGGTCTTTTAAATTCTTTTCAGTTGAATGTAACAAAGTGTCTGCCTGGTTTCTTGCATCAACAGCTTCCCTTTTCTTTTTATCAGCTTCTTTATTTGATTCTGCATCTTTAACCATTTGACCAATTTCTTCTTCACTTAATCCACCCGAAGCTTGAATTTGAATTTTTTGTTCTTTACCAGTTCCTTTATCTTTTGCTGATACATTTACGATACCATTAGCATCAATATCAAAAGTAACTTCAATTTGAGGAACTCCTCTTGGCGCTGGAGCAATTCCAACTAATTCAAAATTTCCTAAAATTTTGTTGTCAGATGCCATTTCTCTTTCACCCTGTAATACTCTGATAGATACTGCTGGCTGATTATCCTCGGCAGTTGAGAAAACTTGGCTTTTTTTAGTTGGTATTGTTGTGTTTTTTTCAATAAGTTTTGTAGAAACACCACCAAGTGTTTCAATTCCTAGAGACAGAGGCGTTACATCAAGCAACAATACATCTTTAACATCTCCTTGTAATACTCCTGCTTGGATAGCGGCACCCATTGCAACAACCTCATCTGGGTTTACAGATTTATTTGGTTCTCTACCAAAGAAGTTTTTAACCTCTTCTATTACTTTAGGCATTCTTGTCATTCCACCAACAAGAATTACTTCCTGTATTTCACTTGCAGACATTCCTGCATCTTTTAAGGCAGTTTTGCAAGGTGGAATTGTTCTACTAATAAGGTCCTCAACCAAAGCTTCTAATTTAGCTCTAGTCATCTTAAAATTAATATGTTTGGGACCTGTTTTATCAGCAGTAATAAATGGTAAATTTATTTCAGTTTGAGCAGCTGAAGAAAGTTCAATTTTCGCTTTTTCTGCAGCCTCCTTCAATCTTTGTAAAGCCAATTTATCAGATTTTAAATCTATACCATTTTCTTTCTTAAATTCGGATAAAAGATAATCAACAATAGTATTATCAAAATCTTCACCGCCTAAGAAAGTATCTCCATTAGTTGATTTAACTTCAAATACACCATCGCCTAATTCTAAAATTGAAACGTCAAATGTACCGCCACCCAAATCATAAACTGCAATCTTTTTATTTGCTTTCTTATCTAAACCATAGGCAAGAGATGCTGCCGTAGGTTCATTTATAATTCTTAGAACTTCTAATCCTGCAATCTTTCCCGCATCCTTAGTTGCTTGTCTTTGTGCGTCATTAAAATACGCTGGCACAGTTATAACAGCTTTTGAAACTTCTTGTCCTAGATATTTTTCAGCAGTTTCTTTCATTTTTTGTAAAACGAATGCTGAAATTTGAGATGGCGAATATTTATTACCTTTGGCCTCGATCCATGCATCACCTTTATCTGAATTAATAATTTTAAAAGGTGCAGTCTCAACATCTTTTTTCACGTTTGGATCATTGAAGTTTCTTCCTATTAATCTTTTAACCGCAAAAATTGTATTTTCTGGATTTGTTACCGCCTGCCTTTTCGCAGGCTGACCAATTAATTTTTCTTCATTATCTGTAAATGCTACGACTGATGGAGTTGTTCTTGCTCCCTCAGTATTTTCTAATACTTTTGCTTGTGCACCTTCCATTACAGCGACACAAGAATTTGTTGTTCCTAAATCTATTCCTATTACTTTGCTCATAATTATTTACCTCAACCTCATATAAGTGTTAATTTTTTAACTACAACCGTCCGTATAAATTAAATTTCAACCTATTTTTCCTGATTTTCCTCGTCTTTTTTATTATCTTCAAGTTTTTTTTCTTGTTTTTTCTTTGATACAGCAACTAAAGAAGGTCTTAATAATCTATCTTTCATCATGAAGCCTTTTTGTATTTCTTGTACTATTGTTCCTGGTTCTCTAGCATTATCTTCAATTTCCATCATTGCTTGATGAAGATTTGGATCAAGTTTTTCGTTAATTGATTTAATAGGTTCAATGTTATTTTTTTTGAATATTGAAAGTATGTCTTTGTTTATAACGTTAAAGTGCTCCATAACCTTTATCAAAGTATCGGTATTTTTTAGATTTTCATCGTTCTCTAAAGAAACTTTTGATCTTTCAAGATTATCTAATAAATTCAAAGCTTCTCTAGCAAAAGCAAAACCTCCATATTCAAAAGCATCATCTTTTTCTTTTTCAAATCTTCTTCTCTGATTTTCCATTTCGGCAAAAGTTCTTGTGAGTTTATCTTTAAGTTTTTCAATTTCTTCTTCGGGAGAAAGTTGTTTATTTTCTTTATCTGTTTCTTCGACTTTATTCTTGTCAGTTTCTGAAACATCTTCTTGGTTATTTATTATCTTATCTTCCGGATTTGTTTGTTTTTTCTGATTTGTTTTTAATTTTTCTTTTTCCATTGTTATCTATATGGTAAGTGAATCTTATATTTCCAGATGCAAAAAAAAAAAATTAAAGAAATCATTATAGGATCTAATAATAAGGAAAAAATCAAGGAAATTAAGGATTTACTGCCCAAACATTACAACATATTAAGCCCCGATAACCTTAGATTAAAAAGTCCGAAGGAAAATGGAAAATCATTTATAAAGAACTCATTGATTAAAGCAAAGTACTTTTCTCAAAAAACAAAAAAAGTTTGTTTAGCAGACGACTCTGGTTTGGAAATAGATCTTTTAAAAAAATATCCTGGTATATTTTCAGCGAGATGGGCAGGAAAAAATAGTGATTTTAATTTAGCAATTAATAAAGTTTATAAAGAATTAAATAAGAAAGATAATAATTGGAAAAACAAAAAAATAACCGCAAGATTTGTTTGTGCATTAACAATCTATGGTCTTAAAAAAAAACCAATTCATTCTCTAGGAATTGTTGAAGGAAAAATATCAACTAAAAAGAAAGGCAATAATGGTTTTGGTTATGATCCAATTTTTATTCCGCAAGGCAAAAAATTAACTTTTGCAGAAATGAAACCAAGTGAAAAATATAAAATTGACCATAGATTTTTAGCATTCAAAAAAATTAAAAAATTTTTCTAAATTTATTATTTTCTGCATTATAAAAATTTAATTGATGAGTAATTATATTCTTGTTAATTTCAAATATTCCGATTTTTCCTTTAAATTTATTTTTTTTGTAAAATATATTTTTAGATACTTTAAAATTATTCTCGTATAATAAAAAATATATCAATCCAATTAAATCATAACTTAAAAAAGATAATTGATTTGGATTTGAATTATAATGGTTTAAATAATCATCAATGAATTCATTATAGTTCTCTTTATTTATAGATGGAAAATAAAGCGGTTGAAGCGAAGTCTCTTTTAATAAAGATTTATCGAACCACTGATTTAACGTTATGTAAGTAATTCTTTTTGAAGATACGTCGGTGTAAAGTAATGAGGTAGCAACACTTTTTAAACTTTCGTCGAAATCAGCAATGATTACAGAGTCAAAATTAATACCACCTAGCGAGTCTTTCTTTTTTAAAGTTTCTATTTTTTTTTCTTTATTTATAATCGATGAATTCTCTAACCTTTTAATTTCATCTTTTAAATTTTGTTTTCTTAGAGAATACCAAGTTAATTTTTCAATTTGTTTTGTTAATAACATTGGATCTTTGTCATAAACAAATTTATCTTTAAGTTTAATATTAGTTTTATTAATTGCTAACTCTATCTCTTTTTTATAATCGGTTCTCGGAATTAGAAAAATACTTCTTTCTAAATTATTAATATTAATAAATTTTTTTATAGTGTTTATTTGAGATATTGCATTAACACCTGCACTTATTACATTTGTTGGGTTCTTAATAATTTTGTTTGTAAATGATAGGAAAGTTATATCCTTCAGTTCATCAAGATATTTGGTGCTCTCATTAAATACTGGTCCTATAACAATTCGAACTCCATCATCATAAAGTTTTTTTGAAACTCTTAAAGCATCTATTGGATTAGATTTTGTATCTTTGGGTATTATTGTAATCCTTTCATCATCAATTTTATTAATTGCCAATCTAACTGATTTAATTATTGAATTTCCTATTTTAGAATATTCTCCGCTTAATGGTACGATTAATCCAATTTTAATTTTATCAGAGGGTAAAGCATTCTGATAAATTAGGCTTAAATTTAAAATTATTATCGTTAAATATTTAATTAAAGTTTTCATTTAAGTTTTAATAATATAATTTCTAATGCAATGCATAAAGATGAAAACTTAAATAAGCTAAAACCTGGGCTATATTGTGTTGCGACTCCCATAGGAAACTTAGGAGATATTACATTTAGAGCCTTGGAAACAATCAAAAATTCAGATTTAATTCTTTGTGAAGACACCAGGGTTTCAAAAAAATTATTAGATAAATTTAGAATTAAAAAAAGATTAATTTCTAATCATAAGTTTAATGAGAAAAAAAACTTAAAAATGATTTTAGGGTTATTGGAAAATAAAAAAATAATATCCTTAATCTCCGACGCTGGAACACCCGCAATCTCTGATCCTGGAAGAATTTTGGTTAATGAATGTAAAAAAAAAAACATTGATATTTATCCTATTCCCGGACCTTCCGCCGTCAATGCGGCTGTATCAATTAGTGGATTTTCAGATAAATATTTTTTTTGTGGTTTCTTGCCAGAAAAAAAAATCGAATTAAAAAAGTTATTCAATTCAATTTCAAATATAAACTGCTCAATTGTTTTTTTTGTTTCACCAAAAAAAATAAGCAAAATTATTAATAATCTAAAAGATTATTTTATAGATAGGGAAATTTTGATTTGTCGAGAAATTACAAAATATCACGAAGAATATTTAAGAACTAGCGTAAAAAATTTATCAGAGATTAATATTTCAACAAAAGGTGAAATTACTGTTGTTATTTCTGAAAATAATAAGCTAGAGATAAGGTTAAAAGAATTAGAAGAATCTGATAAAAAAAAAATTAAAATATTAATAAAAAAAATGACAATAAAAGATATAATTAAGAAAATTAATAATGAAAAAAAAATCCCAAAAAAATTAATTTATAATTATTGTATAAATTTAAAAAATGACATTTAAGAACATACTATTATTATTTATAATTGTAATTCTATCAGGGTGTGTGGGATATTCATCAACAGGTGTTTTTGGCACAGGAGTTTCAATTGCACTTGATCCAAGAACAATAGGAACACAAATAGACGACTCCATTATGCAAAAAAACTTGAGCGCAAAATTGATAAATTTGAATACAAACTACTTATTATCTGTAAAAGCAAAAGTTCTAGATGGAAGAATTTTTATTACTGGCAAAGTTGATAATATTGAGGAAAAATTTCAAATAACAAAATTAGCTTGGGAAATAAAAGGTGCAAGATCAGTCAAAAACGATCTTCAAATTAAAGAAAAATTTAATTTTAAACAATCTGCAAAAGATATTCTTATAACTTCACAACTTAGAGTAGCTATGATTTCTAGTAAGAAAATTAAATCAGTTAATTACAACATAGATACCTACAAGAAAAAAATATATGTTTATGGAATTGCTCAAAATGAAGAAGAAAGAGCTGAAGTCATTAATGAGGCAAAACAAATTCTTGATGTAGAAGATGTTATAGCTAGCATTTTCTTAATTGAAGATTTAAGAGTAGTAAAAAATTAATTTGGTTTATTATAATTTATAACTCCAGCAGAGTAAGCTGCAACAGAAGCTAAGTTTAATATATCTGAAGTAGAAGATCTCAGTGGTGCAATCTCAATAGGTTGACCTAATCCAATTAATAGAGGTCCTATAACTTTAGCATCTCCAAGTGTTTTCATTATTTTATATGAAATTGTTGCACTATGCTGACCTGGCATGATTAATATATTGGCATTACCAACTATTTCAGAAAAAGGATATAGTTCAGCATATTCTTCATTTAGTGCTACATCTGGCTGCATGTCACCATCAAATTTGAAATCTACTTTCTTATTTTTTAATATTTCAACTGCATCTCTTATATGTTTTGTTCTATTTGTGATTGGCTGACCAAATGTTGAATGGGATAAAAAAGCTACTTTTGGATCAAAACCAAACAATTTAGCAACTCTTGCTGAGGAGATTGCAATTTCGGCTAATTGTTCAGATGTTGGGTATTCATGAACACTGGTATCTCCAATAAATACGGTTTTACCTTTATTTACAACCATATTTAATCCAAACATGATTTCTCCTGACCTTGGATCAATCACTTTTTTAATTTTTTCAAAAGATTGAGCATATCTTCTAGTATTTCCAGTGACCATTGCATCAGCATCACCACATGAAACCATACATGATCCCCAAATAACTCTGTCATTTCTAATCATTCTATCACAATCTCTTTCAAGCAATCCTTGTTCTCTTTGAAGTTTTTTGAAAAGGAAATTTACATATTTTTCTCTCTTTTTTTTGTCTGTAGAATTTATAATTTGAATATCAAAATTTTCTCCATAACCAATTTCCTTCAATCTTTGTTTAACAACTTTTTCTTTTGCAACAATGATAGGAATTCCTAGTCCAGTATTTTTAAATGCAATGGCAGCCTTTAAGGTATTTTCATCTTCTCCGTCTGTAAAAACTACTCTTTTTTGATTTTTTTTAATTTGAGAATTTATACCCTGCATTATAGTTACCGAAGGATCCAGTCTTTGTTTTAATTGTTCAGAATAAATTTCAAAATTTTCAATTTTTTTTCTTGCAACTCCACTTTTTATTGCGGCTTTTGCTACAGCAATTGGAATAATGCTAATCAATCTGGGGTCAAAAGTAGATGGTATTATATAATCTTTTCCATAGGATGGTCTTTCACCGCCCATAGCAGCAACAACTTCATCTGGCACTCTCTTTCTAGCTAAAGATGCAATCGCATTTACTGCAGCAATTTTCATTTCTTCATTAATAGTTTTTGCTCTTACGTCTAATGCACCTCTAAAAATGTATGGAAAACCTATTAAATTATTTACTTGATTTGGATAATCAGATCTACCAGTAGCAATGATTGCATCACTCCTAACTTCTTCAACTTCTTCAGGTGTTATTTCTGGATCAGGGTTAGCACATGCAAATATAATTGGATTTTTTGCCATTTTTTTAATCATATCTTTTTTTAAAACACCCGCAGAAGATAAACCTAAAAATACATCCGCATTTTTAATTGCATCATTTAAAGTTCTATCTTTAGTTGTTGTAGCGTGATTTAATTTCCATTCATTTAAACCTTTTCTTCCTTTGTAGATAACTCCTTTTCGATCAATCATAGTTAAATTTTTCTGTAGAACACCAGATTTTTTGAAAAGATTTGCACAGGCCATTGCTGAAGCTCCCGCTCCATTAACTACTACTTTAATTTTATTAATGTCTTTCTTAGCTATATCAATTGCATTAATTAAAGCTGCACAAGTAATTATTGCAGTACCATGTTGATCATCATGAAATACAGGAATATCTAAAAGTTTTTTTAGTTTTTTTTCAATTATAAAACAATCAGGAGCAGCAATATCTTCCAGATTTATTCCACCAAAACTACCTGCAAAATTTTTGATACTATTAATTATTTCATCTGTATCATTTGAATCAATTTCAAGATCAATAGCATTAATATCTGCGAATCTTTTGAATAGGACTGCCTTTCCTTCCATTACAGGTTTTGAAGCAATTGCACCAAGATTGCCTAGGCCTAATATAGCTGATCCATTACTTATAACAGCAACCAAATTTCCTTTAGTTGTGTAGTCATACGCAAGCTCAGGATCTTTAGAGATTGCTTTTACTGGAGCTGCAACTCCAGGTGAATATGCCAGTGCCAAATCTCTTTTTGTAGTCATAGGTTTTGAGGAAATTATCTCAATCTTGCCAGATTTTTTTGAATTATGGAAATCTAAAGCTTCTTTATCAGAATAATGTTCAATTTTATTTTTTTTCATTTTGTGTAATTAGATATACAAATAGA
>CAJXDV010000027.1 GCA_913052435.1 uncultured Pelagibacteraceae bacterium | reverse complement strand
CACTTAATAACTATTATCTCATTAGAATATTTATCAATATATTTTTTGACTTCATCGATGGAGGGACCACCATTAGGTAAAATTTTTTCTATATCCATTGATTATACAGTTTTAACTGTGGTTCTTTTCATTATAACGTACTGTTGAGCCATTGTTAGTACGTTGTTAATTGTCCAGTAAATAACCAGGCCCGAAGGAAATGGTGCTAAAATTACAGTTAAAAACAATGGAAAGAACATAAATATTTTTGCTTGGATCGGATCAGGAGGAGTTGGGTTTAGTTTTTGCTGTAAAAACATTGTAACACCCATAAATACAGGCCAAGCACCAATCAATAAAAATGACGGTGGATCCCACGGTATTAGTCCAAAAAAATTAAAAATTGAAGTAGGATCTCTCTCACTTAAATCTTTAATCCAGCCGAAGAAAGGCTGATGTCTCATTTCAATTGTTACAAATAACATTTTATAAATTGCAAAGAAGAATGGAATTTGTATAAAAATGGGAAGACAGCCACTTACTGGGTTAACTTTTTCTTTTTTGTATAGTGCCATCATTTCTTGCTGAAGCTTCATTTTATCTTCTTTGTGAAGTTCCTTTAATCTTGTCATTTCTGGCTGTAGCACTTTCATTTTAGCCATAGATCTAAATGAGTAGTTGGCAAGAGGGAAGAATGCTATTCTTATACAAATTGTTATTAATATTATTGCTATTCCAAAGTTTCCTGTGAGTTTAAAGAAATAATCAATTGCAAAGAACAAAGGTTTTACTATGAAATAGAACCAACCCCAATCAATAGCCAAATCATATTTGCTAATATCTTGACTTTCTGCATAACCATCAATGACACTCACTTCTTTAGCAGCTATTATAATTTTTATTTTGTTTGATTTAGTCTCATTGGCGCCAACTTCTATAGCATTTGTTTCAATAAAATTTGCTCTAAACTTATTTTTATAATCAAAATCTGTTCTGAATTTTTTGTTTTTTTCAGGTATCAAGCTAGTTATCCAATATTTATCTGTAATTCCTAGCCAACCCGTTTCAGCATTGACTGAATATTTTTTTTCTTCGATATCTTTGTAATCTTGTTCAATAAGCTGATCATCAAATACACCCAATAAACCTTCATGCAGAATATAAAAATTAGTTACTTCTGGTGCTTGATTTCTTATAATTTGACCATAAGGATAAAAATTGTAAGTTTTTCCGGAGTTATTAATTATGCTTTGGTTAACAGTAAACAAATATTGATTATCAATACTTATATTCTTTTCAAATTTAATATTTTGATCGTTAGTCCAACTTAATTTAATTGGTGAATTGGGAGAAAGTTTATTATTTCCCTCAATTTTCCAAATTGTTTTTGAGTTTGGAATGTCAATATTTTTATTGTTAGTTGCCCAACCAGTCTCAACATAATATCCATTTTTAACTTTCTTTGGGTTTAAAAGCACAACATTATCTTTTCCATTTAAAGTTTCTGTATATTTTTTAAATGTTAAATCGTCTATTGAACCTCCTGTTAGAGAAATCGATCCTTTAATATCATCATTTTCAAATAATATTCTATCTTCTTCAGCCATAGCTTCTTCTCTTGAAATTTTTGAAAATTGTTCATTTTTATCAAGGCTAGGAGCATCTGTAGTTTCAGTAATAGTATTTTTTTCCACCTGAATTTGTTTTGGATCTGGAGGTGTAGGAGCAAAAAAAAGACCATAAAGAATTATAACTGCTGCACTTAAAGATATCGCTGCGATAACATTTTTTGTATCCATAACTATTTGCTTTTCTTTTTTACAGGATCAAAGCCATCACCACTTCCTAAAAATTTAATTGGGTGACAAGATAGAATTCTTTTAGTTCCTTTTATTGTTCCCTTAAAAGCTCCATGCTCATTTAAACTATCTATGAAATACTCAGAGCATGTAGGTAGATATCTACAATTATTACCCAAGTAAGGAGATATAACTAATTTATATAGTTTAATAATTTTAATTAATATGTATTTAATCAATGACATTATTTTATTTTTCCAAAATCATTAAATAAAGTTTGCTTAATATTTTCATAAGGATCTTTTAAAACCGATATTCTTGCAATTAATAAATAACAATAATTTAAATTAAGATTCATTGTTTTGGTTGCGTCATTCATAATATTTCTAAGTCTTCTTTTTATTTTATTTCTACTAACAGCGTTACCAATTTTTTTCTTAGTTACAAAACTTATGTTTAATTTTTTATTATTTTTATCAGATAGCTTCTTAAAGAAAATTGTTAAATATTTGTTGGATATTTTTCTCCCACTGAGGATTGATTTAAAATCTTCATTTTTCGAAAGACTAACTAGTTTACTTCTCATTAAACCGGTATGAGTTTTTTCCTTCCTTTTTTTCGTCTCCTCTTTAATAATTTTCTTCCACCTTTAGTCTTCATTTTTGATCTAAAGCCCACACGCTTGCTCCTGACACGACGGCTCGGTTGATATGTACGTTTCATTGTTAGTTAATTTATTGTTAAATTTTGGTAGTTATACAAATATATATATATAAGTACAGCGATTTTTAATAAGTTTAAAATCAATGAAAAAAGAAAAAAAAATTAAAATTTTTTTAGGTTTAACTTATCTAGTTATAATTTTAGCTTTTTTGTGGTTTTTATTTAGCAATTTTTCTTTTAGCGAAATCTCTAGTTACGATTTTATAAAAAATAACACCAATTATTTTAACAAAATAAAAGAAAATAATTTTTTTTTAGTTAGTTTATTATTTTTTGTTATTGCAATCATTTGGGTTTTGTTTCTTGGCTTCGGATCTCCAGTATTTCTCATATCAGGCTTTATTTTCGGAAAATGGATAGGATCTATTTACGCAGTTCTTAGTTTAACTATTGGTGCAACATTACTTTATATGTTTGCAAATTATTTTTTAAAAGATTTAGTTGAGGAAAAATTTTCTAAAAGATTTTCTAATTTAAATGAAAAATTTAAAAGAAATGAATTTAATTTTTTTCTAATTTATCGATTTGTTGGTGGAATTCCTTTTTTTATTTCTAATATTTTGCCAACAATTTTTAATATTAAAGTTAGAAACTTTTTTTTTGGATCTCTCTTTGGAATGTATCCACAAATATTTGTTGGTACATCACTTGGATCAGGACTAAATAAAATAATTGATAATAATTTAGAACCACCAACACTAACAAAACTTTTATTATCTTCTGAAATCTATATTCCAATTCTTGGATTTATAATCTTACTTGTAATTGGAATAATGGTAAAAAATTTTTTTTATAAAAAATAATGGTGCCCCCATCCAGAATTGAACTGGAAACTCATCCTTACCATGGATGTGTTATACCATTTAACTATAGGGGCATAATTCAAAATAAATTAGTGTATAAAATAAAGTTTTTCAAATTATTGCCTTAATTTTTTTTAAAAATGAGTTATATCTAGTTTTAAGGAAATGACATGGGAATTCACTACGACTATAAATCTACTCGAGGAGCTAAAGCAATGGAGAAGCAAGCTAAACGTGAAAGAAAGCTCGCTGAGAAGAAAGCCAAGAGACAAGCAAAATCAGAACCATCTAAAACCGATGAAGATAAAAAAATTCCTTTAGATCAGGTTATTACTTTAGAACATCTTACAAATCCTGAAAAAAAGTAAAGTCATGAATACTAAGAAGGATAAACTTAGCAAACTGGAACTTGCCTTAAAAAAAAATTTGAAAAAAAGAAAAATTTTTCAAAAAAAACTAAAGAAGAATAATAAATAATGTCAGTCCAGTCTGATAAATGGATTACTAAAATGGCAAAAGAGAATGAAATGATCTCTCCTTTTGAAGATAAACAAGTTAGGGGTGATAAAATTTCATTTGGAGTTTCTTCTTACGGTTATGATGCTAGAGTTTCTGAAGAATTTAAAATATTTACCAATGTTAATTCAGAAATTGTTGATCCAAAAAATTTTAAACCAACAAATTTTATAACAAAAAATGGATCTGAATGTATTATTCCACCAAACTCATTTGTATTAGCAAGGACTGTAGAATATTTTAAGATACCAAAGGATGTTCTTGTAATTTGCTTAGGTAAATCAACCTATGCAAGATGCGGAATAATAGTAAATGTAACTCCTTTAGAACCAGGCTGGGAAGGACATGTAACTTTAGAGTTTTCTAATACCACTCCCTTGCCAGCAAAAATTTATGCAAATGAAGGGGTGGCACAATTTATATTTTTAAAAGGAAATGAGGAACCAGAAGTAACTTACGCAGATAGAAATGGTAAGTATATGGGCCAAAAAGGTGTAACACTTCCCAAAGTTTAAAAATGGATAAATTTTTAATTAGAGGTCCTTGTAAGATCAAGGGAGAAGTCTTTATTTCTGGAAGTAAAAACGCTGCACTACCTATTTTGGCATCAACATTGCTTTTTGATAAACCGGTAACAATTAATAATTTACCAAGAGTAAGAGACATTGATACAATGTTGAAATTATTAAAATCTCTTGGATCTAAAATTCAGTTAAGTAAAAATAAAAAGTCGGTCAAAATAACTAAAAGTAAAAATCAGAAAGTATTTGCTTCTTACTCTTTGGTTAAAACAATGAGAGCGGGAATTTTAGTTCTTGGACCATTAATTGCAAAACATCATATGTCCATAACTTCATTACCTGGTGGATGTTTAATTGGAGCTCGTCCAGTTAATTATCATTTGAATGCATTAAAAAAACTTGGAATGGAATATAAAATTAAAAAAGGTTATATTCATGCAAACTCAAAAGGTAAACTTAAAGGCACAAAAATTAAATTTTCAAATGTAAGCGTAGGTGCTACAGAAAATTCAATTATTGCTTCATGCTTAGCTAAAGGTACAACAATATTAAAAAATTGTGCTGTTGAACCTGAAATAAAAGATCTAACAAATTTTTTAATATCTGCAGGTGCAAAAATTAAATGGATTGGCAAAAGAACTGTACAAATTGAAGGTGTAAAGTCGCTCAATAGTGTCAACTATTCAGTGATGAGCGACAGAATAGAGACAGGTACATTTTGTGTTGCAGCCTGTCTAACGAGAGGAAATATAATAATAAAAAATTTTGATCCTAAAATAATTCAGACTGAGCTTAATTTATTAAGGAAAATAGGAGCAAAAATAAAAACTTATGATAATAAAATTTATATAAATGGACCAAATAAAATAAAAAGCTTAAATAACATTGTAACCAAAGAGTATCCAAATTTTCCAACTGATTTGCAGGCACAATTCATGGTATTATTATGTAAAGCAAAAGGCCGAAGCATAATCACCGAAAGTATTTTTGAAAATAGATTTATGCATGTAGCAGAACTTAGAAGGCTTGGAGCTAAAATTACAGTAAAAGAAAATAAAGCAATCATAGAAGGAGATACTAATTTTCAGGGAGCTGAATTAATGTCTAGCGATCTTAGAGCATCTGCTGCTTTGGTTTTGGCAGCTATAGTTGCTAATGGAAAATCTATAATTAACAGAATTTATCATCTGGATAGAGGCTACGAGAAAATAGAGAAAAAACTTAGAAAAATTGGAGTTAATATTAAAAGAATATCTTAATGGATAAAAAATTTTTAAAAAAAATTATTGCCCAATCCCAAGAAGATTTACAAATTATTTCCGCATGTTGCTCTGGAGCAAAATTAAAAACTAATGATATCAAATATTTATCTTCCAATAAAATTTTTCTTTTGTCTATATCAAGATTAAATAAAGAGGCAGAAGATAAAAAAAGAATAATCAATAGCATTATTAAGTTTGATTCTATTGAATCTTCAAAATCAAAAAACATCGATCAAAATGATCTTGATTCAATATTAGAATTATTTGCTATAAAAATTTTTAAAAGAGAGCATAATTTTGAAATAACTCTGTTATTTTCAAAAAATAGAATTATAACTCTCAGCGCCGAATTAATAGATGTAACGTTAGAGGACCAAAAATTTATAAATGATAAAAATACTTAGTTGTAAAAATAAGAACTATTTAACAAAACTAATAGATTTTTTAGATAAAAGACGATCTGGAAAAGAAGCAGATACTAAAATTGTTACTAAAATATTAAAAGATATTAACAAAAATAAAACAACAGCAATTTTAAAATACGAAAAGAAATTTAGTAATAATACTGAGATTAAACCCAGTCCAGATAAAATAAATAAAGCAATTAAATCATTAAACCCTAAAATTAAAAAGGCAATTGATTTTGCTTATAATAGAATATTTAAATTTCACTCTTTGCAAAAATTTAAAGATATAAATTATAAAGATAAATATAATAATAAATTGGAGCACAAATATATTCCAATTCAATCAGTTGGAATTTACGTGCCAGCTAATTTACCTTCCACATTATTAATGAATGCTATTCCTGCAATAATAGCAGGGGTTAAAAAAATTGTTCTTGCCAATCCTAAATTAAACGGAAAATTAAATCCAGCAGTGTTGTATGCTGCAAAAAAAATAGGAATAAAAGAAATATATTCAATGGGGGGCGTTCAAGCCATAGGAAGTCTCGCTTATATCCAAAAAGTAAATAAAATTGTAGGGCCCGGTAATATTTATGTAGCCAGAGCAAAAAGGGAAGTTTTTGGCGATGTAGGCATTGAAGGAATGATAGCAGGCCCTTCTGAAATTGCAGTAGTTGCAGATCATAAAACTAGTATTGATGAAGTTATTACATCAATGATTGGTCAAGCGGAACATGATGTCAATTCTCAGTGCATATTAATTTCTAAGCACAAAAAACTAATCGATAAGTTTAATAGGAATATTTTAAACAAACTAAAAGATTTACCCAGAAAAAACATTGCATACAAAAGTTTAAAAAATAATGGAATAATAGTTTATGCTCAGAATGATAAACAGATTATTGACGTAATTAATGAAATAGCACCAGAACACTTAGAATTAAATATTAGAAATTACAACAATTACTTAAATAAAATTTATAACTCCGGAAGTATATGTATTGGAAAATATTCACCAATGGCGGTAACCGATTATAATGTAGGGACCAATCATGTATTGCCCACTCTTGGTTCTGCTAAATTTTCATCTGGTTTAAATTTGAATGAGTTTTATAAAAAAATTAACTATATAACTCTATCAAAAAAAGGTGTTGAGAAAATAGGAGAATACGCTACATATCTCGCTGAGTATGAAGAATTAGAGGGTCATGCTCAAAGTATTAAATCTAGAATAAGGAGAAAATAGATTTGTCGAAGCAAGATTTATTGGAATTTAAAGGCAAAGTAATTGATTTATTACCTAATGCCATGTTCCGAGTACAACTTGAAAATAATCATATAGTAACAGCTCATACGGCAGGAAAATTAAGAAAAAACAGAATTCGTGTACTCCAAGGCGACAATGTTACGGTTGAAGTTACTCCATATGATTTGACAAAAGGTAGAATTATTTTTAGATTTTAAGTTATGGCCTCGTAGCTCAGTGGTAGAGCGGTAGACTGAAAATCTGCGCGTCGCTGGTTCAATTCCCGCCGAGGCCACCATTAAATTTAGTTTTTTACTCAATCTTATTACTTGCATTCATTTTTAAAATCTAATAATTGTTTCGCAAGCTGAAGTTTAGCTAAGTTTAATACAATAAAGAAAGAGTAAATAAAAAGTATGAGTACATTAAAAGGTAAAGTGAAGTGGTTCAACGGCAAGAAGGGCTACGGGTTTATTGAAAGAGAAGACGGAGAAAAAGATTGTTTTGTTCATGCAAGCGCAGTTCGAGATGCAGGACTTCGTTTCTTGAATGAAAATGATGCTGTGGAATTTGAAATCCAGGATGGTGACAAAGGTCCAAGCGCAGTAAATTTAAAGAAAATTTCTTAAAATTTGTTTCATTAAAATATTTGTATAGGGATAAGAGTAGTTTAGAAAAACTATAATTTATTCCTATACAATTCATTCTTGCATTTTAATTTTAAAGTGCTATCAAGCTGACCATGATTAAAAAAATTGGAAAATTCAGAAGTACACACAGACATCATTTTCATGCTGGCTGCAAGCTAGCTATTTAATCATTTTATAAATTTAATTTTATCCACATTTAGTATAAAATAACTACAGGAGCTCCGGTCGTATAACAGTTATTACCCCCGCCTGTGGAGCGGGTTATGGCAGTGCGATTCTGCCCCGGAGTACCAAATATGACTGATAAAAAAAAATTAATCCCCAGTCTTCCTAAAGGATTTAAAGACAGATGGGGCCAAGAATTAGCTTTAAAGAAAAAGCTTATAAAAATAATTGAAGCTAATTTTTTAAAGTATGGATTTATTCCGTTGGAAACATCTCCAATGGAAATAACTAAAAACATTGGATCATTTCTTGCAGATGATGAGAGCAATCCTATGTCTGATGTATTTACATTTGAAGATGATAAAGAATCATTAACTTTGAGATATGATATGAGCGCACCTCTTGCGAGATTTGTAGCTCAGAATTTTAGAGATTTGGCATTTCCTTATAAAAGATATACTTACGGTGATGTCTTTAGAAGAGAGAAACCTGATAATTCCAGGTTCAGATCTTTTATGCAATTTGATGCAGACATTATAGGTAATGTTAATGAGGCTCAAGCAGATGCAGAAATTTGCAATATTATAGCAGACACCTTCTTTAATTGTGGATTAAAAAAAGATCAATTTTCAGTCAATGTTTCAAATAGAAAAATAGTACAAGGTTTAATATCTGAATTAAAAATTTCGGAAGAGCAGGAGTTTAAAGTTATTAGAGCTATAGATAAACTCGAGAGAATAGGTTTAAATGGAGTTGAAGATTTACTTAAGAAAGAAAGAAGAGATAGCAGCGGAGCTATTACAAAAGGTGCAAATTTATCAGATGATCAAGCATCTCAAATAATTGAATTTCTTAAAATAAAAGACCTAAAAGAGTTAAAATCTAAGCTAACAAATCCAATATCTTTAGAAGGAATAAAAGAGATTGAAGAATTGTTTGAAATTCTTTCAAAAGGTAAATTTGTAAACCAGGTGAAAACAAATTTCACTATTGTGCGAGGACTTGCCTACTACTCAGGATTTTGTGTTGAGACAAATCTAAATTTTAAAGGCAAAAATGCACAAGGAAAAGAGATTGAAATAGGTTCAGTAGCCAGCGGCGGCAGATATAATTCTTTAATCAAGAGATTTAAAGGTGCTGACTATAAAGGGACAGGAATGTCCATTGGTGTTGATAGACTTGTGTTTGCCTTAAATCAATTAGATCAAATTAAAGTTGAGACAACCGATAGTGTTTTGGTTTGCATTTTAGATGAAAAATATATTTCCGAATATTATAAAATTGTAAATGAACTGAGAGAAAATAATATTAATTCAGAAATTTATTTAGATCCAAGCAAAAATTTAAAAAAACAACTAACGTACGCCGATAAAAAAGGTTGTAGTTTAGCTATTATTTGTGGCCAAGAAGAATTTGAAAATAATAAGTTAACAATAAAAAAATTAAAATCATCTAAGGAAAATGATCAATTACAAATAACAAAAGATAATTTAATTAATGAAATTAAAAAACTTATCTGAAAACATCCTTAAATCAGTAAAGTCTAAAGGATTTAGGTATATTGAATTAGACTCAGTAATTGAAACCAATCATATCGTAGAGAGATCTGGTGAGTCTTTTAGAAGATTTATATTTTCGTTTAATGATCAAAATGGTAATGAACTTTGCTTAAGACCTGACTTAACAATCGCATCATGTATTAGATACTTAAATAAAAAAATCAAAGGTCCGGCAAAATTTGTTTATCATGGCCAAGCATTTAGAAAGGCTCAAAATAAAAATGATCCCATTATTCATACTCAGATCGGATTTGAAGTGATTGGATCTAAAGATGAAAAAAAAGATGACAAACAAATAATTGAGACTGCTTTAAAATCATTATCTAAATTTAAATATTCTTCAGGAAGTTTAACTCTAGGAAATGTTGAAATCTTTAATTTGTTATTAAGTAAACTTGATATTCCCAAAAGATGGAAATTAAGACTGCAAAGGCATTTTTGGCGTGAAAACTATTTTAATGATTTACTGAAAAGATTAGAGACCAACTCGGATGTTGATCCGACAATCGTTGAGGTTGATAAAAAGAAATATCAAAAAATGCTTAAAGAAAATCAATCTCGATTAATTGCCGAAAGATCAGTTAATGAAATATTAGCAAGATTCAATAATAAAATTAAAGATCCAAGAAGAACTAAAAAAGGAAGAAATGTTTCAAAAATAATAAAAGAATTTCTGAAAATAAATTGCCCAATAAATCAAGCAGCAAATAAATTAAATTTATTTTTTAAAAAAAATAAAATTAGTCTAAGAATTGAAAATAATTATTTTCCAATTACCAAAAATAAATATTCTAAATTAAATATTAAATTTTCAGCATCTTTTGGAAGACAGCTTGAATACTATACTGGCATGGTTTTTAAAATAGATATTAAATTTAAATCAAGAAATATTAATATTATCAATGGTGGTAGATACGATAATCTTATAACAGATCTTGGCTCACCTAAAAAAATACCAGCTGTTGGGGCAGCTCTTAACTTAAATAATTAAATGATTAAAATTGGAATACCAAGCAAAGGAAGACTTAGAAAAGATACTTTAAAAGTATTCAGCAAGAAAAAGCTAAAACTTTTATCAGAAAGAGGAGAAAGAGATTTATTTGGATTTATTAAAGGATATAAAAACATAAAGATAACCTATCTTCATGCTAGAGAAATTGTCGAAAGACTTGGCGATAGTTCTTTGGACATTGGTTTTTCTGGATATGATTTACTTAAAGAGAGCGAAATCAATATTCAAAAAAAAATACTAGTTAAAAAAAGATTTAATTTTGGTAATGCAACATTAGTGGTTGCAATTCCTAATGACTGGATTGATGTTCAAACAATTGCAGACCTTGAGGAAATAGCTTTTGAATTTAAAGACAAAAAGAAGAGCAGATTAAGAGTTGCAACCAAATATCCTAATTTAACAAGAGAATTCTTATTTTCCAAAGGAGTTACTCAATTTAAATTAGTTAAAAGTCTTGGTGCTACAGAAATTTATCCTTTTACAGGTTCATCAGAAATTATTACCGATATCACTTCAACCGGAGAAACATTAAAAGCAAATAATTTAAGAGTTTTAAAAGATGGTGAAATACTTAAATCACAAGCATG
>CAJXDV010000026.1 GCA_913052435.1 uncultured Pelagibacteraceae bacterium | reverse complement strand
ATGAAAAAAAAGAGGCAAAAAATGACGAAAAATAACCTAAAAGTGGTGAAATCCACAAAAGATAAAGAATTGGAAAACAAAGAGAAGAATAAAGCATTAGACGCAGCAATAAGCCAAATCACAGAAAACTTTGGAAAAGGTTCAGTTATGAAGCTCGGACAACAAGCAGCTATGGATATAGATTCTATTTCAACGGGCTCTTTAAGTTTAGACCTTGCTCTTGGAATTGGAGGTTTGCCAAAAGGAAGAGTTATTGAAATTTACGGACCAGAAGCTTCTGGAAAAACAACGCTTGCTTTACAGGTAGTTGCTGAAGCACAAAGGACAGGTGGAATTTGTGGATTTATAGATGCCGAGCATGCATTAGATCCAGTTTATGCAAAAAAATTAGGAGTTGATACTGAAGAATTATTAATATCTCAACCAGATACAGGCGAGCAAGCTTTAGAGATAGCAGACACTTTAATTAAATCAGGTTCAATTTCTGTATTAGTAATAGACTCGGTTGCGGCTTTAACACCAAGAGCTGAAATTGAAGGTGAAATGGGAGATCATCACGTGGGTCTTCAATCAAGATTAATGAGTCAGGCTTTAAGAAAACTAACAAGTTCGATCTCTCGAACAAATACTATGGTTATTTTCATTAACCAAATCAGAATGAAAATAGGTGTTATGTTTGGAAATCCTGAGACAACTTCAGGAGGAAATGCTCTTAAATTTTATTCATCTGTTAGAATGGATATAAGAAGAATTGGAGCAATTAAGGAAAAAGAAAATATTATTGGGAATGCAACTAGAGTAAAAGTTGTTAAAAATAAAGTAGCGCCACCATTTAAAGTTGTTGAGTTTGACTTGATGTATGGAAAAGGAATTAGCAAAGTAGGGGAACTAATCGATCTTGGTGCCAAAGCAGATATCGTAGAGAAATCTGGAGCTTGGTACGCATATAAAGGAGAAAAAATTGGTCAAGGTAGAGAGAATGCTAAACTTTACCTTGAGCAAAATCCGAAAGCTGCTGCTGAAATTGAAATGGCAATCAGAGAAAAAGCTGGTGTGATTTCAAAAAAGATTGAAGGTAATCCTTTAAATGAAGATAAAGTAGAAGCTGAAACAAAAGAAGAAATTCCTACTAAAAAAAATTAGCAGATAACTTTTAGTTATTAAAAAGGCGCTCGATTGGGCGCCTTTTTCCCCTTCACATAATATAGACATCATCCAAAAATGCTGTATTTTAAAAAAATATGGCAAAAACATTAAATGAAATAAGGAGTACATTTCTCAAATATTTTGAAAAGCACGACCACAGAATAGTTGAGTCGAGTAATTTAGTACCAAATAATGATCCAACCTTAATGTTTGCCAACTCAGGAATGGTTCAGTTTAAAAATGTGTTTACTGGATTGGAGAAAAGAGATTATCAAAGGGCAACCACCTCACAAAAATGTGTAAGAGCTGGAGGAAAGCATAATGATCTAGAAAACGTTGGTTATACACCAAGACACCACACCTTCTTTGAAATGTTAGGAAATTTTTCATTTGGAGATTACTTCAAAGAAAAAGCTATAGAACTTGCTTGGAATTTAATAACAAAAGATTTTGGCTTAGACAAAAATAAGCTTTATGTAACAGTATTTCACGAGGACGATGAAGCCTTTAATTTCTGGAAGAAAATAGCGGGTTTTAGCGATAATAGAATTATAAAAGTTGCAACATCAGATAACTTTTGGTCGATGGGCGAAACAGGTCCATGCGGCCCTTGTTCAGAAATCTTTTACGATCATGGCGATCATCTAAAAGGAGGATTACCCGGAAGTAAAGAAGAAGATGGCGACCGTTTCATAGAAATTTGGAATTTGGTCTTTATGCAATTTGAACAAGTTTCAAAAGAAAAAAGAATTAATTTACCAAAGCCTTCTGTTGATACCGGAATGGGTTTAGAGAGAACTGCGGCTTTACTGCAGGGTACTCACGATAATTATAAAACAGATCACTTTAAAAAACTAATCGGATCAATATCTGAAACTGTTAAAGTTAAACCAGATCAAAATAATATTTCAAGCTTTAGAGTGATAGCTGATCATTTAAGAGCAAGTTCATTTTTAATCGCAGAAGGAGTTTTACCTTCTAATGAAGGAAGAGGATATGTGCTTAGAAGAATTATGAGAAGAGGAATGAGACATTCTCATTTGCTTGGATCAAAAGAGCCAATTTTTTATAATATCTTTAAGACGTTAATGGATGAAATGAAAGGCAACTATCCTGAATTAGAAAGAGCAGAGTCATTAATTAAAGAAACTTTAAAGATGGAAGAAGAAAAATTTTTAGTTCTTTTAGAAAGAGGAATAAAAATTTTAAGCGATGAAATAACTAAAATAGACAAAGTTCTTCCAGGTGATGTTGCTTTTAAACTTTATGATACTTATGGTTTTCCATTAGATTTAACAGAAGATATTTTGAAAAATAAATCTTTAAAAATTGATAATGAAAAATTTCATTCTCTCATGAAAGAGAGCAGAGAACTTGCTAAGAAAAATTGGAAAGGCTCTGGAGATAGTGCTGTAGATGACATCTGGTTTGGTATTAAAGATAAATTAGGCTCAACAGAATTTTTAGGCTATGAAACTAACCAAGCTGAAGGTGTTGTCTTGTCATTGATTAAAGATAATAAAGAAACTGATGTTTTAAATTCTGGAGATGAAGGAATAATTGTAGTTAATCAAACACCTTTTTATGGAGAATCCGGAGGACAAATCGGAGACAAAGGAGAAATTGTTTCTGGTGAGTTTAAGTTTGATGTATCAGATGTTCAAAAAAAATTGGGAGATTTATTTGTGCATTATGGAACCGTTAAAAACGGTTCAATAAAATTAAATCAAAATGTTGAAATGAAAATTGATATCTCTAGAAGGGACAATATAAGAGCATATCATTCAGCTACCCACTTATTGCATGAGTCTTTAAGAAGAGTTTTGGGTTCACATGTAACACAAAAAGGATCTTTGGTAGAACCAAATAGACTTAGGTTTGATTTTAGTCATATGAAGCCAATTTCACCAGATGAAATTAGTAAAATAGAGAATTTTGTGAATTCAATGATTGAAAAAAAATCTGATGTTAAAACAAGAATAATGACACCTAAAGAAGCAGTTGAAAACGGTGCTCTAGCTTTATTTGGTGAAAAATATGGTGATGAAGTTAGAGTTTTATCAATGGGTGATGAAGGTAGTAAGTATTTTTCGACAGAATTGTGTGGCGGTACACACGTAAAAAATACCAGTGATATTGGTAAATTTAAGATTATTAGCCAATCCTCAATTGCAGCAGGAGTTAGAAGGGTCGAAGCTTTAAGAGATAAACAATTAGAAGATTACTTAATAAATAAAGAAAAACTGTCTGATCTATCTGCTCAAAAAGATGAGGAAACTATAAAAGAGCTGTCAGAAAAAATAATTAAACTTGGCGGCAAACCAAATTTGGAAAATTATGATCAAAAAGGATTGATTAAAGATTTGTCAAAACAACTTGAACAAATAAATGTAAAATTTATTCTAGAAGATAAATCTAAAAACATAATCAAAGATGAAACAATTAATGGAGTTAAAATAAGACTTCAAAAAGTATTAGATCTACCACCTAAAGATTTAAGAAAATTAGTTGATAGTGGAAAAAAAGAATTAAGCGATGGAATAGTTATAGTATTTGCAATTAAAGACGACAAAGTAGGTTTAGCTGTTGGTGTTACAGATAAGTTAACTGAAAAATATGATGCAGTTAAATTTGCCAAACTTGGTTCAGAAATAATTGGTGGAAAGGGCGGTGGAGGAAGAAATGACTTTGCTCAAGCCGGAGGACAAGATTCAAATAAAATAGAAAAAGCTTTTGAAAAACTTAAATCTTTAGTTTAACTGTTTTTTTAGGTTGCCATCAATTTCATCAAGAAACTGATTAGTTGTTAGATATTTTGTTGAAGGTCCAACTAATATTGCAAGATCCTTAGTCATAGATCCATTTTCAACTGTTTGAACACAAATCTTTTCTAAAATTTTTATAAATTTTTTTAAATCTTCATTATCATCTAACTTTCCTCTATGATAAAGCCCTCTAGCCCATGCAAAAATAGAAGCTATAGGGTTTGTTGAAGTTTCTTTACCTTGTTGATGTAATCTGTAGTGCCTTGTTACCGTTCCATGCGCTGCTTCAGCTTCTATAGTTTTGCCGTCAGGAGACATTAAAACACTACTCATTAGACCTAAAGAACCAAATCCTTGCGCAACAGTATCAGATTGAACATCTCCATCATAATTTTTACATGCCCAAATATAATTTCCATTCCATTTCATTGCACAAGCAACCATATCATCTATAAGTCTGTGCTCGTAAGTTATTCCTCTTTCATTAAATTTTTCTTTAAATTCTTTTTCATAAACTTCTTGAAATAAATCTTTAAATCTTCCATCGTATTTTTTTAATATTGTATTTTTAGTAGAAAGATAAACTGGCCAGTTTCTATTGAGGCCATAATTCATACAAGCTCTTGCAAAATCTTCTATGGATTGATCTAGGTTATACATTGATAGAGCTACACCTGCTCCTGGGAAATTAAATACTTCAAATTCTTTCTTTTCTTTTCCATCTTCAGATGTCCATTTCATTTCTAATTTACCTTTACCAGGAACTTGAAAGTCTGTTGCTCTATATTGATCACCAAACGCATGTCTTCCTATACAAATTGGGTTAGTCCAGCTAGGAACTAATTTTGGAACATTTTTACAGATTATTGGCTCTCTAAATACAGTTCCTCCAATTATATTTCTAATAGTACCATTTGGAGATCTCCACATTTTTTTTAAGTTAAATTCCTTAACTCTAGCTTCATCTGGGGTAATAGTTGCACATTTAATACCAACACCATTTTTTTTAATTGCATTTGCACAATCAATTGTTATTTGGTCATTAGTTTTATCGCGATTTTTTATTCCAAGATCATAGTATTCAATTCCCAAATCTAAATATGGAAGGATTAACTTATTTTTAATAAAGTCCCAGATTATCCTTGTCATTTCATCGCCATCTAGCTCGACAATTGGGTTTTTAACCTTAATTTTACTCATTTATTGATATATCTTATTAGTTGAATTTATGTTTATTGTATACATATTAACCCAAAATTACCAATGTGGCTATTATGATAGATAAAATTTTTCCAAAAATTCATGACGAAGGTTACAAATTTATTGTTATTTTTATAATAGTAACAATTGTTCTCTATTTTATACATGGTTTTTTGGGTTTCGTAGGATTAATCCTGACAATCTGGTGTTATTATTTTTATAGAGATCCTGAAAGAATTGCAATTGGAGATGAAAATTATCTAACAAGTCCAGCTGATGGAGTGGTGTTACAAGTATTAGAAACGGATGGACCTAAAGAACTTGGATTAGAAAATAAAAAATTTAAAAAAGTTAGTATATTTATGAATGTATTTGACTGTCATGTTAATAGAGCGCCGTGCTCGGGCAAAGTCACAGAAATATTATATAAGCCGGGAAAATTTATTAATGCATCATTAGACAAAGCAAGCGAAGATAATGAAAGAAACTTTTATAAAATTAAAAATTCTCATGGCGAAGATATTATTGTAGTTCAAATTGCTGGCTTAGTTGCCAGAAGAATAGTTACCGAAACTTCAATTGATGAAGAATTACAACAAGGAGCAAGAATTGGCATGATAAGATTTGGCAGCAGGGCAGATTTGTATTTTGAAAATTATGAACCTTTGGTAAAAATTAATCAAAAAACTATTGCAGGAGAAACTTTGATAGCAAAGAAATAATCTTATGGAACAGCCAGACAAAAATATTAAATTAGTTTCCAATAAAAATTCAAGAATAATACTACCAAATATTTTAACTTTAATTGGTGTTTGCATAGGATTAAGTTCGATTAAATTTGCATTCGATGGTAAATTTGAATTATCAGTTATAGCAGTTATTGTTGCTGCTGTTATCGATGGATTAGACGGTAGAATTGCTAGATTAATTAGAGCCACTTCTAAAGTGGGTAAAGAGCTAGATTCTTTAACAGATGTGATTAGTTTTGGAGTTGCACCTGCATTCATAATGTATTTTTGGTCTTTATCAGAAATTGGAAGATTAGGCTGGTTAATATCACTGATATATGTGATTTGTGTAGCTTTGAGACTGGCACGATTTAATATTACCTCAGGAGGAGAACCTTCTTGGAGAGATAATTTTTTTGAAGGCATTCCATCTCCAGCAGGAGGTGTTTTGGTTTTGATGCCATTAATCTATAGTTTTAGCGAAATCCAAATTATCAATTTAAATTATAAAATTATAGTGCCTATTCTATTCATCATTATTTCAATTTTATTAATTAGTAAAATTCCAACATATTCTCTTAAAAGAATAGCAGTTCCTAGAAGAACATCCGTATTTCTATTATTTGGTATAATTTTATATTTTGGTTTACTTTTAATCTTTACTTTTAATACAATAATTATTTCAGGAGCAATTTATCTTTTGGTGATTCCAATAAGCACAGTTCATTATTTATTAATAAATAAAGCTTACAAGACAAAAAGTGAAGATATTGATCATCATGAAGATGTGCTATAAATGAAAGAAAACACAATCATTTCATTAGCCGATGCAAATTATTTTGAATTATTAAATGAACTGGTTGATTCAATAAAAAGCTTTGATCAAAGCAAAGAAATAGCAATTTGTATTATGGATGCAGGATTGCAAAAAGATCAAGTAGAAATTCTTGAAAAAAAAGTTGATCAAATTAAAAAAGCTGAGTGGGATATAGAAGTTCCTGATTTTAAAGTTAAAGGAAAAGAATGGTTAAAAAGCCAAGTTTCAAGAGCCTTTTTACCAAGATATTTTCCAGGTTATAAAAAATATTTATGGATTGATGCAGATGCGTGGGTCAATTCTTGGTATGCGATTGAATTATTTCTCAAAGGTTGCGATAATAAAAAATTGGCTATAGCAACATCAGCGGATAGATCTTATGGAAGAGTACTGAGAGCTGAATGGTTTTTGGGAAGTTTTGCAAAAATTAAATCTCAAAATTATAAACATGCAAAATCATCAGGATTTTCTGAAAAAATTGCAAGAGAAGTAGCACTAAAACCCCATTTAAATATTGGAGCGTTCTCATTGGAGATAGATGCTCCACATTGGGATGTATGGCAAAAAAATTTAAAAAAAGCTTTATCATCTGGAAAAATTTGGGGATCAGAGCAAATTGCAATGAATATTACAATTTATTCAGATAATCTTGATGTTGAAATATTGCCAGCATATTGCAATTGGACATTAATTGAAGTCATAAAATTTGACAAAAAAAATAATACTTTTGTTGAGCCATATTTGCCAAATCATGAAATAGGAATAATCCATTTTGCTGGAAAAAATAACGATCAAATTAGAAATAATAAAAATTTTATTTCAAAAATTAAAACTTTGGATGGTGATATAATTGAGAAAAGTTTGAGATTTAGGAATTAGTTGAAAAAAAATAAAATTTCAAAAAATTGGATAAATAAACAAAGAAGAGATATTTACGTAAGACAATCAAAAGTTGAAGGATATAGATCAAGAGCTGTATATAAATTACAAGAAATTAACGAAAAATTCAATATTCTAAAAAATGGTATTCATGTTGCAGATTTGGGTGCTGCACCTGGGAGTTGGTCACAATTTATATCCAGAAAGTTTAAAAATTCAAAAGTAGTTTCAATTGACTTAAAAGAAATGGAAAAAATAGAAAATACACTCCAAATAAAAGGTGATTTTACAGATGAACTTCAACAAAAAAAAATTATCAATTATTTTCGTAAGAAAATTGACCTTGTGATTTCAGATATGGCTGTAAATACAACGGGTAATAAAAATGTAGACTCAATAGTAACAGGAGAATTAAGTATTGAAGCGCTCAATTTTGCAACCAATACTCTTAATAAACAAGGAAGCTTCGTATCAAAAATATTTATGGGTTCATCTTTTAATGAAATCGTTGCTACTGCAAAAAAAAAATTTCAAAAAGTTCATATTTATAAACCACCAGCTAGCAGAAAAGATTCAAAGGAAAATTTTATAATTTGCAAACATTTAAGATAGTTTTTCTTTAATTTTTACAAGAATCATATATATAAGGACATGGATATCATTAAAGAAGCACTCACTTTTGACGATGTTACTCTGGCTCCCAATTATTCAGGCATTTTGCCTTCTGAAGTAGTCACATCTACCAAATTATCTAAACATTTAAATTTAAAAATTCCATTGCTCTCTTCGGCCATGGATACTGTTACAGAAGCAAAAATGGCTATTGCAGTTGCAAAAGCAGGGGGGATTGGAGTTATCCATAGAAATTTGGATATTAAGAAACAAATTCAAGAAATCAGAAAAGTTAAATCAAAAAAATTATTAGTTGGCGCAGCAGTCGGTGCAAATTTAAAAGAACATAAAAGAGCAGAGAAAATTCTAAAAGAAGATTTAGATTTGATAGTTGTCGATACAGCACATGGTCATACAAAAAAAGTGGCAGAAATAATTAGAAAAATTAAAAAAATCAAACCAAGAAAAACATCTCTTTGTGCAGGAAATATAGCAACAGCCGATGCTGCAAAATTTTTAATTAAACTTGGTGTTGATATAATTAAAGTTGGAATTGGTCCTGGATCAATATGTACAACAAGATTAATTGCTGGAATAGGTGTTCCACAATTAAGTGCTATATTAAATGTTAGAAAAGGTATTGGAAAAAATAAAACCACACTGATCGCAGATGGAGGAATAAAATTTTCTGGAGATATAGCAAAAGCTCTAGCTGCGGGAGCAGACGCAGTAATGATAGGTTCTTTATTTGCAGGAACTGACCAGGCACCGGGAAAAATTATAAAAAAAAATGGTAAACTATTTAAAAGCTTTAGAGGCATGGGGTCGGTTGGAGCAATGAACAAAGGATCTGCTGACAGATATTTTCAAAACAAACAAAAAAACACATCTAAATATGTGGCAGAAGGAGTTGAAGGTTTTGTTAAATATAAAGGATCTGTTGATAAAATAATTTACCAATTAGTTGGAGGATTAAAATCATCAATGGGTTATCTTGGATCGCGAAAAGTAATTAATCTAAGAAAAAAACCTAAATTTTTTAAAATTACAAAAGCAGGTTTTTACGAAAGTATGGTACATAACATAGATGAATTAAAAAAATAATTATGAAATTAATATTAACAATTTTACTGTTTTTTGGCTTCTGTTTTTCAACATTTGCAAAAGAAAATAATTTTTTTGATCAAGCCAAGAAGTTATTTGAAGAAGAAAAACTTGAAGAGTCAAAATTTTTGTTTCAAAGAAATATTGTCTATAATCCTAAAGACGCAAAATCCTATCTGTATTTGGCAAAAATTTACAAAAAAGAAGAAGATAATTCTGAAGAAGAAAAAAACCTTAATACAGCTCTACTTCTTGAACCAAGAAATGAAGAAGCCATGTATTTATTGATTGATATAGAATTAAATAGATCAAATTTTTCGAAAGTCGAAGAATTAAAGAATGATTTTAAAAAAATTTGTTCGTCTTTGTGTGAAAAAATATCATCAATAGATAGTCGACTTAAAGAATTTGAAAAAAAAGATGCGTCTTGAAGACAGTCTTAACAAAATCTTAATTATTGATTTTGGTTCGCAATTTACCCAACTTATTGCAAGAAAAATAAGAGAACTTGGAGCTTATTGCGAAATAATTAGCCACAATAAAATTACTAATAGAAAGAATTTAGAAAATAATATTAAAGGCCTAATATTATCTGGGGGTCCACACAATGTTTATCAGAACAAAAAAGTAAAATTTAACAAAAAACTATTGCATTCTAACATTCCTGTTCTTGGAATATGCTTCGGACATCAAATAATCTCTAAAGAAATGGGAGGTAAAGTTAAACAATCTAAATCTAGAGAATTTGGATTAGCAAAAGTAAAAAAATTAAAAAATAGTATTTTAACCAAAAATTTTTTTTCTAGAGGAGAAAACAAAGTTTGGATGAGCCATGCTGACGAGGTAACCAAACTACCAAAAAATTTTAAAGTGGTAGCTAAAAGTTCTAACTCAAAACTATGTATAGTAGAAAATACAAAGCAGAATTTATATGGAATTCAATTTCATCCTGAAGTTACTCATACAAATAAAGGCAAAATAATTCTAAAAAATTTTGTATTCGATATATGTAAATTAAAAAGAAATTGGTCAGCAAAAGATCAAAAAACAAAACTTATTAATGAAGTTAGAAAGCTAGTTGGAAATTCAAAAGTAATTTGCGCTTTATCTGGTGGAGTTGATAGTAGCGTTGTTGCAAAATTATTATCAAATGCAATTGGTAAAAACTTAACCTGTATTTTTGTAAATACCGGGTTGTTAAGAAAAAATGAAGAACAACAAGTGATAAATACTTTTAAAAAAAAATTTAAAATTAATTTAATTTATGCAAATGCTGAAAAAAAATTTTTATCTAAATTAAAAAATATTTCTGATCCAGAAAAAAAAAGAAAAATTATAGGAAATCTATTCATCAAAATTTTTGAAAAATATGCAAAAAAAATTAAAAATATAAAATTTCTAGCACAAGGAACTTTATATCCAGATCTTATAGAGAGCAAATCAGTTACAGGAAGCCAAACTTCAAAAATTAAGTCACATCATAATGTAGGTGGATTACCAAAAAAAATGAATTTAAAGTTAGTTGAGCCATTAAAATATTTATTTAAAGATGAAGTAAGAAAACTTGGTTTAGAATTAAATTTAAGTAAAGAAACTATATCAAGACATCCTTTTCCTGGACCAGGATTAGCAATTAGAATGCCAGGCATTATTACAAAAGAGAAAATTAAAATATTAAAAGAAGCTGACTATTACTTTATTAAAGCCTTAAAAGATAATAATCTGTATGACAAAATCTGGCAAGCTTATGCAGCTTTACTACCAGTTAAAACTGTTGGCGTAATGGGAGATAATCGAACATACGAATATTTGTGCTTATTGAGAGCAATAACATCAGAAGATGGCATGACAGCAGATTTTTATGAATTTAAAAAGTCATTTATGCAATCAATTTCAAATCAAATAATAAACAATATTAGAGGAATAAATAGAGTTGTTTACGATGTTACTTCTAAACCTCCAAGCACTATTGAATTAGAGTAATAAGTTATTATAAAATAATATT
>CAJXDV010000025.1 GCA_913052435.1 uncultured Pelagibacteraceae bacterium | reverse complement strand
TACAATATGCAGATTGGAGAAAAATTAAGACGACCAGATGATAGTAAAGTAAATGGAGTTGATGACAAGTGGGATCAATTCGAAAGCTTTAAACATTATGATGATTTCTGTTTGAAATGGTTAAGTGAATGCAAAAGAATTTTGAAAGATAACGGAAGTATATGGGTTATTGGATCTTATCATAATATTTTTAGACTGGGATATCACTTACAAAATTTAAATTATTGGATACTTAATGATGTTATTTGGAGAAAAAACAATCCAATGCCTAATTTTAGAGGTACAAGATTTACAAATGCTCATGAAACTTTGATTTGGGCCTCTAAGAATAAAAAATCAAAATATACCTTTAATTATCAATCTTTAAAATGTCTTAATGATGATTTGCAAATGAGATCAGATTGGTCATTTCCAATATGCAATGGAAAAGAAAGATTAAAAAAAAATGGAAAAAAAGTTCATTCAACTCAAAAACCTGAGTCGCTTTTGCACAGAATTATATTGGCAACTACAAGTAAAGGAGATGCAATATTTGATCCATTTTTAGGAACTGGAACGACCGCAGTTGTAGCTAAAAAATTAGGTAGAAAATACTATGGTATCGAAAAAGATAAAAAATATTTTAAAGCAGCAAATGATAGAATTAAGAAAACTAAAATAATTGAAGATAACTATTTAGACACAATACAAAACAACAAATCTAAACCTAGAGTACCTTTCGGTTCTTTGGTTGAGTTAGGTATTATTAAACCTGGAAGTAGTATTTTTGATCTAAAGAAAAAATTTAACGCTAAAATTATGGCTGATGGAAGTATTAAACATAAACAATCTGAGGGATCCATTCATAAAGTTGCTGCAAAAATTATGGGTACAGAAAGCTATAATGGTTGGACATATTGGCATTGCAGCATCAATGGATCAATGATTCCAATTGATAATCTAAGACAAAAATTTCTTAGTAAAAATATTTAAAACCTATTTTATTTAGCAGTTTAATACTATTAACTAAAAGCTGTATTCCATAACTTTTTTCTAAATTAAATTTTTGACGTTTTTCATAAATTTTATATTCAAAGCAATGATCCATTTCCTACAAATTAGCAGGATACAAACCTGAAATTCCAGCTCCAATAATTGCTATTTTTTTCATTAGATCTTAGAGACTGAACTAAATATTTTTTTGGTAAAAGAAGGTAAAATTGTTGACTGTGTATGATTTTTTTTAAGTAAAATTTTATTTTTTATTTTTGGTAATTTATTAATCTTATTTAAAATTATTTTCATATCCATATTTGATAATTTAATATTAATTTTTTTATTATTTGAATTTTTATATTTTTTTTCTTTTACTTCTGTCATTGGAAAAATTGGCATATTTTTCAGAAAATTAAATTTATCATTTTTTACTAACAAATATTTATTTTTATTTTGATAAATTATTGCTTCAAAGTATTTAGTTTTGTTTAATTTATTTTTTATTTTAACTTCAAAATCATTTTTTTTAAAAGAGATACAATTTATTGAAAGTGGACATTGAAAACATAAAGGATGATACGGTTTACAAATTAAAGCTCCAATTTCCATAATAGCTTGAACATAATCATTTGATCTGTTTGTTGTTCCAAAAAAAGATTTCTTATTGTTTAAATGTTGCTTTGATATCTCATTTTCTTTTCTTAAATAAAAAACTCTTTTTAATATTCTCTCTATATTTCCATCTAATGGAATCATTTTTTTATTGAAGACAATTGCCATTATTGCTCTTGAAGTATAATCGCCAACACCAGGTAATGATTTTAATTCTTCAATTGTAGAAGGTAATCTACCTCTATATTCATTTGTAATTCTTATAGCTGTTTTTTTTAAATTTCTAGCTCTGGAATAATATCCCAATCCTTCCCAACATTTCATTAGAATGCTATCTTTAATTTTGGCTAAATTATCCAAATCAGGAATTTTATTTATAAAATTAATAAAATAAGGAATTACAGTTTTGACTTGAGTTTGTTGAAGCATAAACTCGCTAACCAATGTAAAATATTCTCTTTGTTTTTTTGAAACTTTTTTCCTCCAAGGTAAAAACCTTTTATTATTATCATACCAATGTAGAATTTTTTTTGATATGTTTTCGCTATTCATATGAGTCTCAAATATAATACTAAGCAGAGAAATAAAACCATTCAAGGATTAAGATCTTTTAAAAATACTTTACCCACAAAGGCAAAAAAAATACTTATCAAAAAAGGCCATATATATTCGAAGACTTTGGATAATTGGAAATATATTGTTGGGAATGAATTGTTTGGAGCTTGCTACCCAAAGTCTTTCAAAAATTCAAGTAAATTAACTGGAAGCTGTTTAAACATCATGGTTAAAAGAGGAAGAGAAGTTGACTTGGAATATTCAAAAAAAACTATCATAAAAAAAATGAATGCATATTTTGGTTATAATGTCGTTGAAAACATAAAATTAAATACTTTTGAAGACCAATATGAAAAAACTACTAGAAAAAAAGACACTAATGCGACAAAAAGTAAACATATAAAACAGATTACTAATATTAAGAATGACAAAATTAAAAAATCTTTATTAGAGTTAAGCAAACTATATAAAACAAAATGAAAAAAACAATAATTACAACTCTTTTTATTCTACTTTATTTATTATCAGCAAATTCTAATGCAGAAGTTAAACCAATCTTTGAAGGAAATGTAGATGCAAAAATTAAACTGATAGTGTTCGAGTCTTTAACGTGCAGCCATTGTGCAAACTTTCATAAAAATATTTATCCTAACTTGAAGGAAGACTTCATAGAAAAAGGCCATGTGTATATTGAGTTCAGAAACTTTCCTCTAGACATTGCATCGCTTAATGCATCAAAAATAGCACACTGTAAAAATGATGGAAATTCAGAAATTCTTCATTATTTATTTAATAATCAAAGAAAATGGATTAAAGGAAATTCAATTGATGAGCTAAATAAAAATATTAAAAACTTTATTGAAAAATCTAATTTTAATTTAGATCCCGATCAATGTCTGAATAATAAGCAAGTTGAAGATCATATATTGGAGGACCGAATCGAGGGTGCTAAAAAGTTTAAAATAGAAGCAACTCCCACATTAATTATTAACGGAGAAAAGTTCGAAAATCCATCAAACTATAAAAAATTGAAAAAATATTTAGAAAAACTGATATAAGTTAGTGAATGGAGTTTAAAAAAATCCAGTTAAATGGATTTAAATCTTTTGCAGAAAAAACTAACTTTCTTATAGAAGAAGGGTTAACAGGTATTGTTGGTCCTAATGGCTGTGGAAAATCAAATATAGTTGAGTCATTAAGATGGTGTATGGGGGAAACGTCTGCAAAAAGCATGAGAGGTTCAGGAATGGAAGATGTAATTTTTTCTGGAACATCAAATAAACCTTCAAAGAATATTGCAGAAGTATCAATAAGTTTGACAAATGAAAATAAAGATGGACCTCATCAATATAACGAATTGGATGAAATTGAAATTAGACGTAAAATTGAAAAAGATAGAGGTTCAAAATTTTACATTAATGATAAGGAAGTTAGAGCAAAAGACGCTCAAATGTTTTTTGCCGATTTATCAACTGGTGCGCATTCCCCTTCTTTGATTAGCCAAGGAAGAATTGGAGCTTTAGTAACAGCAAAACCTGTAGATCGAAGAGCAATTTTAGAAGAAGCTGCTGGCATTGCAGGTCTTCATGTAAGAAGACATGAGGCAGAATTAAGATTGGGTGCAGCAGAAAATAATTTAAAAAGAGCTGACGAATTAAGAAAACAACAGGAAAAACAATTAGTTAATTTACAAAAACAAGCGGAAGAAGCTGCTAGATATAAATCAATATCTGAAGAAATTAAAAAAATTGAAGCAGGCTTATATCATTTAAAACTTATAGAAATTGATTATGAAATTGAATTAGAAAATGAAATAAATACAGAAGCAGATGATAAGGTTAAACAATTTAACAATAAACTTGAGGAAATAGAAAAACAAATCAAGACTGAAATTGAAAAAGCAACGCCCATTAGAGAAAAAAATATTGAAAACCTATCAAAAATACAAAGACTAAACCTAGAACTAAAAGGTTTGGATAAAGAGAGTGAAAGAATGAGAGAGGAAATAGGGTCTATTAAAAATACTCTAAAAGTTATTGATGAAGATATTGATAGAGAAAAAAGTATCATAATTGATGCAAATTCTAATGAAAAAAGACTAAAAGAAGAAAAGAGTGAACTGATAGAGACGGACTCAAAATATTATGAAACTGAAAAGCTATCTAATCAAGATTTAGAATTAGCTAAATCAAAGCTAAAAAATGAACAAGAAAGAATGGATATTTTGCTTGAAAACTTTAATTCAGACATCTTGCAAAAAAATATTGAAACTATTAACACGGCAAAAGAACAATTAGAAAAAGCTAAAATTTTAATTTCTGAAAATAATAGTAAAGATGCAATAGTTTTCTTGGAAGAATGTAAGATTAGTTTATCTTTTTTAAGTATAAAAATTAAAGATATTGAAAGTAATGATTTAATTTCCACTTTAACTTCAAAAAATGAACTAATTAAAAAACTGCAAGATGATTACGCAGAAAATTATAGTAAAAACCAAAATATAAAAAGAGAGTCTGTTAAGAGAAACGAAAGAATAAAAATAATTGATAAGGAAATTGAAAGCTGGAGAAATTTACTTAATAATTCTGAAAAAATGGTTCATGAATTAAATGATAGAAAAAATAAGCAGAATTTAAAATTAAATGATTTAGAAGAACAACCACAAGCTCAAGCAGAAAAAAAAGGTCAGATTTCAGAAAATTTAAGAATTTCTGAAAAAGAAAAAAATGAAAATGAAATTATAATTGAAAAAATTGACGAAAAAATAATTAACCTGAGAAATGAACTAAATAGCACAAAAGAAAATTCAATTGAAATAAGAGAAAGAAAAGCCAGTTCTGGTGCCACTATTGAAGGATTAAACAAAAGAAGAAATGATTTGCTTGAAAGAATTATGACCGAACTTAATTTAAAAGAAAATAATTTACTTGATTTTTCCAATCTAGAAAAAGGAAAGGAATTTCCTGATACAGTCGCCCAAGAAGAGCTTCTAGATGAAAAAAAAAGAGAAAGAGAGAAATTGGGTTCGGTAAATTTAAGAGCTGACGAAGAAACTTCAAAATATGAACTCGAGATAAAAAAAATGGAACAAGATAGACAAGATCTTGTATCGGCTATAATTAAACTAAAAGAAAGTATAACTGAGTTAAATCAAAAAGGTCGTGAAAGACTACTTGAAGCTTTTGAAAAAGTTAATAGAAAATTTAATGAAGTTTATACGCAGTTATTTAATGGTGGTAATGCAAAATTAGAACTAGTGGACTCTGATGATCCTTTGGACGCTGGACTAGAAATGTTAGTCAGCCCTCCTGGAAAAAGACTTCAATCAATTACTTTGCTTTCTGGTGGAGAACAAGCCTTGACTGCTTTGTCATTGATTTTTGCGGTATTTTTAACTAATCCATCTCCAATATGTGTTTTGGATGAAGTTGATGCTCCTCTTGATGACGCAAATGTAACTAGATTTTGTAATCTACTTGCCGAACTAACAAAAATAACTTCTACAAGATTTATTATAGTTACCCACCATGCTTTAACCATGTCAAAAATGGATAGATTATATGGCGTCACTATGCCTGAAAAAGGTATTAGTCAGCTAGTTGCTGTCGATCTTCAAAAAGCCGAGAGCATGGTAGCTTAAATTGATGTCAGAAGACCGATTTAAAACTCGCCTTAAAATTGCAAAAAGTAAAGTAAAATCGAAGGATTTTACAAAAAATAAGGAATCTAACTCTAGTATAGGTGTAGCTTTTAAAATGAGTACTGAATTGGTCTCTGCTGTTGTTGTTGGGACAATTATTGGGTTTATTTTAGACAATTGGTTTGGTACTAAGCCATGGTTAATTTTAATATTTTTTTTTGTAGGTGTAATTGCTGGAATAATGAATGTAGTTAAATCTGCAAAAAAAATGCAAAAATAGTAAAGAATAACAATGGCAGCAAACCCAATGTACCAGTTCAATGTTTATAGAATTGGTCCAGAAATAAAATTAGGTGAAGTAGATATTTCATTTACAAATGCAAGTCTATTTATGGTTATTAGCTCTTTAACTATCCTGATTATTTTTAATTTGAGTACTAAAAAAAAATCATTGATACCAGACAAATTGCAATTATTGGCAGAGCTCAGTTACTCATTTGTATCAAAAATGATAAGTGATACGGCTGGTTCTAAAGCTAAACCTTATTTTTCATTCATCTTTTCGTTATTCATGTTTGTATTATTTTGCAATATGTTTGGAATGATCCCTTACTCTTTTACTGTAACAAGTCATATTATTGTTACTTTTGTATTAGCAGCATTCATTTTTATTGGGGTAACAATAATTGGATTTATTAAACATGGACTAGGATACTTAAAACTTTTCGTACCTAGTGGGGTTCCGTTGATTTTACTGCCACTGATTGTGGTAATTGAAATAATTTCTTATTTAAGTAGACCAATTAGCCTATCTGTACGTTTGTTTGCAAACATGATGGCAGGTCATACAATGATGAAAGTATTCGGAGGTTTTGTAATAAGCCTTGGGATAGTTGGTGGATGGCTTCCACTAAGCTTTTCTGTTGCATTAACAGGTTTGGAAATATTAGTTGCTTTTCTTCAAGCTTATGTTTTTGCAATTTTAACCTGCATCTATTTAAATGATGCATTAAATTTACACCATTAATAATTACAAAAGGAGGAAATAATGGAATTAGAAGCAGCAAAAATGATAGGAGCAGGACTTGCGGCAATAGCTTTAGCGGGTGCTGGAGTTGGAATCGGAATTATCTTTGGTAATTACCTTTCGGGTGCTATGAGAAATCCTTCAGCAGCACAAAAACAATTCCCTAATTTGCTATTAGGATTTGCCTTGGCTGAAGCAACTGGGCTATTTGGTTTAGTAGTTGCATTGATTATATTGTTTGCATTTTAATTGATGCTAAGAAAAATAATTTTTCAAATATTTGCTTTAAACTTTGTGCTTTTAACTTCAGCACAAAGTGCCGAAAGTGGAGGCATGCCCCAACTAAATCCGGAGTTTTGGATTTCGCAGGTATTTTGGTTGGTTTTAACTTTTGGCATTCTATATCTCGTTTTGTCAAAATTAGTGTTGCCAAAAATTAGTGATAATCTGGAAACTAGAAAATCACAAATTCTAGAGAATATTGAGACAGCAGAAAAACAAAGAGAAGAAAGTGAAGATAAAATCAAACAATTTGAAAAAATTATTTTGGAAAGCAAAATTGAAGCCAAAAATTACTTTAACGATAGAAGACAAGAGGTCTTGGAAGATATCAATAAAAAAAGAATTGCATTAGAAAAAGATATTGATGATGAAATTAGTGCTGTCGAAGAGGAAATAAATAAACTAAAGAATACGTCGGGTGAAAAGATCACTAAAATCGCTATTGAAACTTCTTCCGATTTAATAAACCAGTTAATTGGTGAAGAAGTAAATAATAGTAGCATTTCAGCAATAGTTGAGGATCAATCAAGAAAAAATAAGGAAAGACAACATGACATTTGATGCAACTTTTTGGGTAGCGGTATCTTTTTTTATTTTTTTTGGAACTCTAATTTATTTCAAAATTCCACAAAACGTAAATAAATTACTAGGTAAAATGATTGTGGATATAAAAAATGAGATTGCTGAAAGTGAAAAATTAAGAACAGAGTCAAAAAAGCTTTTAGATGATGCTCAACACAAACTGGACTCAGCAAGTTCAGAAACAAAAAAAATATTAGATCAAGCAAAGAATGACTCTGAGAAACTTATAATTGAAATGAATGATAAATTTCATAAATCAGCTGAAATTAAGAAAAATTTAGCTCAAACTAAAATTGGCCAAATGAAAGAGGTCGCAATTAAAGAAATAAAAGATACATCGATCAAAATAGCGGTAGACTCTGTTAAAAAAATTATTACTACCTCGATTGATAAATCCAAATTAGATAATTTATTTGAAAAAAATCTTGAAGAAACCAAATCTGAACTAAAAAAAATCAATTCTTAAATTAATTAATAAAGATAATTTCGTTACTTTTCCAAAAAATAATATAAAATTGACCTTAATGAATTCGGTAGTTATATTTATTGAAACTGTAGCTTTTACTTTTCCACATGTGTTGCTCCAATACCTTTTAGATATTAATGAAAAATAAAAATTTGAAAATTTTATTAGCTTCTCCAAGAGGTTTTTGCGCTGGAGTTGACCGTGCAATCGAAATTGTAAAAAAAAGTTTAGATAAATATGATTCGCCAGTTTATGTTAGGCATGAAATTGTTCACAATAAATATGTGGTTGATAGTTTAAAAAAAATTGGAGCTATTTTTGTTGATGAATTAGAAGAAATAGAAAATATAACTAGACCAGTTATTTTTTCTGCTCATGGAGTTCCTAAATCTGTTCCAAAAGAAGCTTCAAATTTAAATATGACCTTTGTTGATGCGACGTGTCCTTTGGTGTCTAAAGTCCATAGAGAAGCTGAAAATTTAAACAAAAAAGGTATTCATGTATTGCTCATAGGACATAAAAATCACCCAGAAGTGATCGGAACAATGGGGCAGCTACCTAAAGGACATATTGATCTTATTGAAAGTGTAGAGGATGCAAAAAATTATAGAAATAAGAATAAAAAAAAATTAGCTTTTGTCACTCAAACAACCTTATCGGTAGATGATACAAGGAAAATTACAGATGTTTTAAAAACAAAATTTCCAGGAATTTATGAGCCAAAAAAAGAAGATATTTGCTATGCTACCACCAATAGACAGGCAGCTGTAAAAAAAATTTCAAAAAAATGTGATATGTTTTTTGTAATTGGGAGCAGAAACTCTTCAAACTCAGTTAGGCTAGTGGAAGTGGCAAAAAATAATGGATGTGATAAATCTGAGCTAATTCACTCTGAAAGCAATGTTCCAATTGATAAGATATCTAATTGTAGAATTATAGGTATATCTTCAGGTGCTTCTGCTCCGGAAGCTTTAGTTAATGAATTTATAGATAAATTAAAAAAAGAATTTACTGTAGAAATAGAAGAAGTAGAAATAGTAAAAGAAAATATAATATTTAATATTCCTGGTAAATTAAAATAATGGCTGTTTATACAAAAATTAATTCTAAAGAAATAAATTATATTGAAAAAAATTTCAGTTTAGGAAAAATTATTGCTTTTGTAGGTATAAAAAAAGGTATTGAAAATACAAATTATCTAATCAAAACAAAAAATAAAAAATTTATCTTAACAATTTTCGAAAAGAGAGTTCAAAAAAAAGATTTACCTTTTTTCATGGATTTAATGTTTGGATTATCAAAATTAAAGATTAAATGTCCGGAACCCATAAAAAATAAAAAAGGAAAATATTTATTTAATATTAAAAATAAAAGCGCTTGTTTGGTAAGTTTCCTGAAAGGAAAAGATAAAAAGCAATTGACTTATAAAGATTGTTTTATTGTTGGAAAAAATATTGCAAGATTGCATGTTGCTTCAAAAAAATTAAAATTATTTAGAAAAAATTCTTTATCAGTTAACTCCTGGAAACCATTACTTAACAAAATAGATAATAGAATAAATAAACTATCTAAAAATTCATTAAAGTTAATGAAAACTGAATTAAAATATATAAAAAAAAATTGGCCAACAAAACTTCCTTCGGGAATTATTCATGGTGACCTTTTTATAGATAATATTTTTTTTATCAAAAAACATTATTATGGATTAATAGATTTTTATTTTTCTGCTAATGATTTTTTAGCTTATGAATTGGCTACTTGTATTAATGCTCTTTGTTTTAGAAAAAAAAATAAACTTTTTATATTTGATAGAAAAAAATCTTCTAAATTATTAAAAGGTTATGAGTCGATAAAAAAATTGACTTTGTCAGAGAAAAATAATTTTAATATATTGTGTAGAGGTTCAGCTTTGCGATATTTACTTACAAGATCATATGACTATTTAAATACACCTAATAATGCTTTGATAAAAATTAAAGATCCTAGGGAATTTATCCAAAAACTAAATTTCCATGGAAATCTAAATTCCTTTAAGGAATATATTGATTAATGATTAAAATTTATACAGACGGTTCATGTATTGGCAATCCAGGTAAAGGTGGTTGGGGTGTAATTATCATAAAAGATGGAAAAAAGACTGAGATTAAAGGAAATAAAAAAAATACCACAAATAACCAGATGGAATTACTTGCTCCAATAAAAGCCTTAAAAAAAATCCCCAATGGTAGCAAAGTTCAAATTTTTACAGACTCTATATATGTAAAATTAGGAATAACTGAATGGATACATAAATGGAAGAAAAATGGCTGGAAAAATTCAAACAATAAGAAAGTTAAAAATATTGAACTTTGGACAGAATTAGATGAATTATCAAATAAATTTCAAATAAAATGGAGTTGGGTAAAAGGACATTCTACAGACAAAATAAATAATGAAGTAGATTTGCTAGCTAGAGAGGCTGCTAATTTGGACTAAATCTATAAAAATTTCATAACTTTAATTTTTTTTTGATATAATTTTTTACTTCTTCTACATTATTTCCAATAGTATCGAATCTTTCTTTTTTAATTAATATACTTTTTAGTTTTTCAGGTAATTCTTTATGCTTTTTTATAGCCTTATTTGTTGCGTCTGGAAATTTACAAGGATGAGCTGTTGCCAATACTACGCAGTTATTGTCAAATTTTAATTTTTTTGCAGTGCCTACGCCAACCGCAGTATGCGGATCTAATATCATATTGTGGTTAGTATAAATTTCACTAATAATTTTTAAAGTTTCATTTTCATTACAACTCTCCGATACAAAATCTTTATTAATTTTTTCTAAACTCAATTTATCAATAGTGTATATATTTTCTTTAATTCTTATCATTATTTCTTTTGTTTTTTTAGAATCGCAATTTTGAATATAATAAATTAATCTTTCGAAGTTACTCGCAATTTGAATATCCATGCTAGGAGACAATGTTTCTTCAACTTTTTTTGAAATATAGTCCCCCTTGGATATGGCTCTATGCAAAATATCATTTTTATTGGTTGCAACAATTAACTTATCAATTGGTAAACCCATTTTCTTTGAAAGATAGCCAGCAAAGACATCGCCAAAATTTCCAGTGGGTACTGAAAATGATACTGGGTTATTTGTATTTAGTTTAAAATAACAATAAAAATAATATACAGACTGAGCAATGATTCTTGCCCAATTGATTGAATTAACTCCAGATATTTTTATTGATTTTGAAAACTCTAAATCAGAAAACATAGTTTTAACTATGTTTTGACAATCATCAAAATTTCCATTTATTGCAATATTAAATACATTATTGTCATCAACGGTTGTCATTAATTTTCTTTGAACAGATGAAATCTTATTATTTGGATGCAGAACAAAGATATTTAAATTCGATTTACCTTTAATTGCATCAATAGCTGCAGAACCAGTATCTCCTGAAGTAGCAACAACAATATTTATTTTTTCATTTTTTTTACACAAATAATATTCATATAAATTTCCAATAAATTGCATGGCAACATCCTTAAATGCTAAAGTTGGTCCAT
>CAJXDV010000024.1 GCA_913052435.1 uncultured Pelagibacteraceae bacterium | reverse complement strand
CATCCAAACTGGCACCATTTGGTTATTTTGAGATCATTACTAATGTCATATTAGGATATTACTTCTTCATGGATTTTCCTGACAAATGGACCTTTTTAGGTTTGTTTATTATTATTTTAAGCGGTTTATATATATCTTTAAGAGAAAATACTAAGTTGGTAAGATCTTTTTAATCAATAAGTATTATTATATGTATTATATTTTAATGTATTATATTAAGTATATATGTTAACTTATTGTTTTTATTATATATATAAGATAACTTAAAGTTATTTATTATATAGATGAATAAAAGACATAATATTTCATAAAGCAAAATAAATATATTAAATTATAAATTAAGCTATTGATTTTTAAAGATAAATTGAAGGAGGGGGGTATAATTAAAATGTTAGTGAAAACGCGTGTTATTTCAATAATCGATATCTGTTTAATAATTCAATAAAAACATAAGAAAAACAGTATAAATAAAGCTTTGATTCACAAGTATCGCATGAAAAATGGGATTAAAAAGAGATTGGTCCACAAGGATTGCAACTAATGCATATAGCGTTTAAACGGCCATACAGGGTGTTTATTTAGTGATATGCACTTATACAAAGCAACTGAAAGGGGAATCTAAAGAAAATTAACAGAATAGGGATCTAATGCGAAAAAAACGTTGATAATGCTAACTTTTAGAGCGAAAAACCTTCCTTTTTTAGGAGTTTTTTCTTGGTTTTTGTCCCTCCGGGACTAGAGAAACCACCCAATGTACCATCCGACCTGATAACCCTATGACAGGGTACTTTAGGGGCATAGGGGTTCTTAGCACAAGCATTCGCTACAGCACGAGCCGCTTTAGGCTTATTTATGCCTATAGCGACCTGTTTATAAGTCTTTACCTTGCCTTTAGGTATAGTTTTAAGGTATTTCCACACTTTTATTTGAAATTTAGTTCCTTTTAGCATCATTAGAAGGTTTTTTTGAGTATTTGGAGTGTAATTTTGTTTCTCTTTTAGGACCTACAAACAATAAGGTCCAAGCGCACTTACCATCAGGTATCTTGATACTATGTCTACTGTTGTATTTTCTAAAACCGATATATCCCGGTTTTCTCCAAAAAGTACCCTTTTCTGTTCTTTCCCAATAGCCTCCTGTAAGAATTGTGGTGATATATGTCCAATGGTGGTAGTGCAAGTCTCCTAAATCACTCTTTAGAAGCTTATGTATAAAAATATTGAACGGAAACCACTTAGGTCTACGTCTGAAAAAAGGGTAATATCGTATTACAAATGGTTTTGCAGCTTGATAATTTGGCCAACTTGGGCCTCTGTCTAATATAACTCGTTTTCTATTAGCAAACATATTTAAAGTTACTATAATTCATTTCTTGACATCATTAAATTTCTGAATTATATAGTTCCGATAATTAATGGTTATCGGAAAAATATGAGTGACTTAGTTACAGATGTAAAAAGTTTGGAATTGGAAACTTTGAATAATCTTAAGAGCTCTAAGTCTTTAAATACACTTAGGGCTTACAAGGCTGATTATAAAGATTTCGCTAGTTTTAGTATTAAGAATGGTTTTAAGCCTATGCCATCTGAGCCAAAAATCATAACGCTTTACCTAACACATTTATCAAAATCATCAAAATTCAGCACGTTAAAACGAAGACTAGCATCTATAAGTGTCATTCATAAACTTTCTGGTCACTACATTGATGTAAAACATCCAATGATTACCGAAAATTTGATGGGCATAAAGCGAATATTGGGTAGTCATCAAAAAGCAAAAAAACCAATATTAATCAATGACTTAAAGCTAATTATTAATTTAGTAGATAAAGAAAAAAATGAAACAAATAGATTCAAAAACAAAGCATTAATACTTGTAGGTTTTGCCGGCGGATTTAGAAGATCAGAACTTGTAGCAATACTTTATGAGGATCTGGATTTCGTTCCAGAAGGGGTAAAAATATTTGTAAAAAGATCAAAAACTGATCAATCAGGCGAAGGAATGACTAAAGGCATCCCCTACTTTACCAATCCCGAATACTGTCCTGTGGTTTCTTTAAAGAAATGGATTGAAAAATCAGAAATTAAATCTGGAAAAATTTTTGATATTTCAGATAAAAGTGTAGCTTTAACAATAAAAAAATATGCAGCTCTTGCTGGGTTAGATTCAAATAAATATTCAGGACACAGTTTGAGATCTGGATTTGCTACTTCGACTGCTGAATTAGGAGCCGAAGAAAGAAGCATAATGGCTATGACTGGTCACAAAACAACTCAAATGGTAAGACGTTACATTCAAGAAGCAAATTTATTTAAAAATAACGCATTAAACAAAATTAAAATATAACTAGAAATATTTATTGTAAATATAATTTATTTTACAAAAGAACAATTCTGCCAAGTAAAAAAAAGATATTTTAGGATTCTTTAGTGGACCATTATACTTTTTGGTAATTATACATTCGTTAAACTCATATTTGCTTCCATTTAAATAATATTTTAAAAAAAAACTAACACTTATACCCCACTTTTTTAAAAAGATTTTAGACCCCTTGTTTCTTTTTAAAGATTTCTTTTTTCTTAAGGATATTGAACCAAAATGGTAAACTCTACAATTGGATAAGCCTTTAAAAATTCTAATATTTTTTTTCCATAATTTCATATTAAGATCGGGATCAGATCCAATACCAGGATTAAACTCTTCGCTTAACCCTCCCACACTGTTCCAGACATCTTTATGAATAAGATGTGGCGACCAGTGTGTGCCTTGAAAGTCATGGTGATCAATCAAATTAAATTCAGATAAGAGTTTTTTTTCATTGAAGTCATTGTGAGTAGTGCCGCAATTTAATTGGATATGTCCATTTACTGGTTGGATCATTGTTCCTGATAAATAAAAAAGATTATGACCTATTTTGGCTATCTCCTCATTAAAGGCAACGTCCCAACCCGGACAAAAATACATATCATCATGGCCGTAAATAATGTAATCAGTTGTGGTTTTCTTAACAGCAGTATTAACAGATGAGCATAATCCAATATTACAATGAGAGTATGTGTAATTTATTCCATTTTTCTTCACGAAATCTAGTGTACCATCAACCCCTTCATTAATATGAAGAATTATTTCGTTATTAAATTTTGAGTTTTTTTTAAGGCTATTTAAACAAATTTTTAAATAATCTATGTTGTTAAATGTGGGTATTATGACTGAAAACATCTTTATGAGATTTTGAGGTTAATTATTTTCCCATAGATATTTATTTTTTTTATAACTTATTCCTAAAGTATTGCAAACTATGTAATCAGCTACAACCGTTGAATTAAAATATTTCATGTATTTCAATTTGCCATTTTTAGCAATTTTTTTTCTTTGTTCATCATCGCGAGCAAATTTTTGGATTTTTTCTGAAAGGTTAGATAAATTGTTATAAAATATTATTTCATTTTCTGAAAAAAAATTACTATAAAGCGTTTGATCATGAATAAAAGTTAGTAAACCATTGCCTATCAATTGAGCTATTCTATCACTGCTATAATACTTTATAGGGTCACCCCTACTCAAATTAACCCCCATTTTTGCATTAGAAATTGATTTTAAAAATGAATCTGCCCAGACAGGTTGATTGTTATTAATTCCATGTAGGTCAAACTTCACATTAGGCGTTCTTTCAACTAGCCTATTAACAAAATCAGATCTTTCGTCATATTTTCCCTTTTTCAGAGTACCTCTGTGAACCCCGTGACTTAATGCAAAAAAAACATCCACAGAACACTGGTCGTTCTCATAATTTTTTAAAGTCTCAAATGAAGAATCAGCTGGATTTGGCATGAATAATGTTAGTTTATTTCTTGGTAAGAAATTTAAAATATCAGGTGATGTAGTAACAAAATTAGCATCTGTAAATTCTATTTTATCTAAAATTCTTGATTTATTTCTTTTTAGGAAATTTGGTCCGCCATTATTTGCGGAAACACCAAATGAGTCAAGAAACCATTGTGCTATTTTAATATTTTTATAGTTTTCTTTTATATAAGCTAATGTCTCAGGTTTGATTTGATCTGCATGACCAAGAATTAATATATCTGGCTTATAATTGTATACAGTATTGATTAATTTTTGATTTAGTGAATTAGATCCTGTGTAATCCTTGATACTTTTATAGTGTTTAACTATATCCCTGTCACTAAAACCTAAGACGCTGTGACCCAGTCTTATGAATCCGTTATTGAGCCTTCTTCCAGTATTAAAAAAAAGTCTACCATCATGACGCTCATTAAAATTAGTTACATGTAATATTCGTAGGCTTTTTGGTATTTTAATTTTGAAAGAATTTTTTAGAATTTTGAATTTTAATAAACTATCTCTATATTCATCAATTTTTTTTGAACTTAATTTATTTGTATGAAAAAAATGTTTTAGAGATAGTTTTTGCAATTCATGTCTTAATTTATTATTTTCAATTAATTTTTTTATTGCTAGATAAACGGAATCGACATTCAATTCTTTTATAATAACTCCGTGAGTGACAGTTTCAGGTAAACCACCTTTATTACTAATTATAGTCGCACAACCTCTGCTGCTAGCTTCTAAGCTTGTTCTTCCTAATGGCTCATCCCATCTTGAACACGCCACCGCAATGCTAGTTTTTTCAAAAATTTTTAGAACTTTATCATGATTTATAAAACCCATAATATCTAATCTTTTGTGTTTGAATGAAAGAGTTGATCTTGGTTCGTCACCTATAACTATCCCCTTCCAATTTCTATATTTTTTCAATATTTTTAAAGTTGCTTTTCCAAACAAATCATAACCCTTTGCACGATTTAATTTGCCAACAAATGTAATCCATTTTTTTTTATTTTTTAAATTTATTCGAACAGGATTAGTGGATTGATAAATAACATTTAATTTTTCAGAGTTGACATATAAACCATCAACGCCTTCTAAAAATCTTTTTTTAGACCAATCACTATTAAAAATAATTTTAGTAGTGTTTGACATTAACTCTTTACGATCCTTCACTGATCTAGAACCTGACATTGTTAAAGGATCATTATGGAAATATAAAACCATTTTTTTATTTGGTTCCGCTTCAAATATTTGATGAAAATAATTGGGGCGATTATGAATTTCTATCAAATCTGAAGGATATTCTCTTTCAAACTTTAAAAATTCATTAACATATAATTTACTGCCACTTTGAATTATTTTTTTTTTTAATTTTATGTTTTGATATTTAAGCTTATAAGTTTTTTTTAGGGTAGTATTACCAAAGATTGTAATATCATTTTTAAATTTACTCAATTGCACAGTATCTTTTATAAATAAAGATACAGCCCCAGCGTAGGTTGGGGAAAAATTTTCTTTATATGGTAACAGAATTGAAATTTTCATAATGTTAAAAATTTATTACATGAAATAATATTTCATAAAACATTGCAAAGTGTCAAATTTATTGCAAAAAAATTAAATTAAATTTTTGTCCAAGAATCTGGCCAAAAATTTAAGTTTGACGATGTATTTAGTTCTTTGTCTTTTGGACAAACAATAATTTTCTTATCGTAATTACATAACCATGCTGGCCACCAATGAAAAGTTGTAGGGCCAACAATAAAATATTTACATTTACACATTAAAAGAAAGTCTAAAAATATTTTATTCTCAGCTTTGTTTTTAACAAAAGTAAATAAGTTAGTGTCAAAATGATTATTTAAATTTTCAAAGTTATTAGACCAAATCAAGAATTTAGGATTTTTAAGTTTTGATCTAAAGTATTCTACTCCTCGGTAAATATATTTCACGGTAAGCTTTTCAAAATCTGCAGTTTTTTGTAAATTGGCACTACTATTATTAGCAAATTCAGAAAATCTTTCTGCTCTAAAAGCAATTGATACAACATTTGAACTTTCAATTATTTTGATAAAAGGGTTATTTTCTAGGTTTGGAATTAACTTAAATGAAAATTCCTTCAATAAGTCATTTCTATAGTCATAAAAATATTTTTCACATTCAAAGTATCCTTCCATGTAAATTGTGTCGTGATAATTTTCTAATAGATATTGATCAGAGTAATTAGTTTTTTTATTGCTGCTCATTTTTTCAATCAAGAAATTTTTTTTTTGACTAAATTTATCAAAGAATTTCATATATTTTCTTTTTAGATATTTTTTAGTGGATAAAAATTTATATTTATCATCAGCAATCTTTGTATTAAGACAAAACAACTCTAATTCGTAGTTGGGTTTCCAATTTATCCTTTTTTTTTTCTCCCACTTTTTAAAGTCGTGTTTGATACCTGATTCATTATCGATCAATAAATTATAACCTAATTTTTTTGAAAAGCCGTAAGCAGCAGCATACAAAAACATTTGATTTCCAAAACCGTTTGACATTTTTATTACTAGATTTTTAGACATTAAAATATAAAGTTTATTTATGCTGGAAAAAATTTTTTATCTCACTCACAATTCTTTTCATTTGAAATATTTTCAAATTTGGATGAAGCGGTAGACTTAAACATTGATTAGCCCAATTCTCAGAATTTTTTAGAGTAATTCTTCTATCAATAAATTTTGCTTTATTTAAACTATAAGGATAATGAATCTGGCAATGAATTTTTTTAAATAAGAGATGTTTTATTAGTTTATTTCTATTCTTTGTTCTTATGACATACAAATGTCTTGATGAGCCTGGTTTCGTATCTGTAATCTTTATTTCTTTAATATTTCCTAAATGGTAATCATAAAAAATGGAAATTTTTCTTCTTATATCATTTAACTTTAAAATTGATTTCAATTTATTTTTTAAGACTACAGCCTGAATGGTATCTAATCGACTGTTCATTCCAATTATATTGTGTTTATTTTTTTTTACAGAACCCAAATTTCTTAGTAACAATAATTTTTTATATATTTTAAAATTATTAGTTGCAACTAAACCAGCATCTCCATATGCACCTAGATTTTTTGAAGGATAAAAACTGTAACAAGCTATATTAGCAAATTTTTCATTCCTTTCTTTTTTACAGCATTTTCTATTGGTATTTTTTCTACAATTGTAACAACTGTAAGCAAAATGGGATTGAGCACTATCTTCTATTATAAAAATTTTTTTTCCAACAACTTTTCTTAATTTTTTTATATCAACTTTTTGACCATATAAATTAACAGGTATAATTGCTTTAGTTTTTTTGGTTATTAGTTTATGAATTTTTGCAATTGATACGAGACCAGTTTCCTCATCAATATCAGCAAAAACTATTTTAAAGTTATTAAGTATAACTGCAAGACTCGTGGAAATGTAAGTCATTGCAGGAATAATAATTTCATCATCTTTTTGTAGATTTAATGACTTAATAGCCAATATCAACGCATCAGTTCCAGAGGCGCAACCGACAGAATATTTAATTTTAGATAATTTTGAAAATGAATCTTCAAAATTTTTTACCTCATTCCCTAATATAAATTTTTTTTTTAGAATCGTGGAATACATTTCTTTTTTGATTGATAGATCAACCTTTCTTGATATTGGATTGACTTCGGTAAAATTTATTAATTTAACCATTGTTTCTATTTATTTTATCTAATAGAAAAGTGACTTTCTCATTAAACTTTTTCTTAAAAAGATAATTATTATTTCTTTTGATTGCATAAAAGATATATTTAACCATTTTTGAAAGTGGCTCATTAAGGTCAATTTCAGGTACTTCCAGGTTATATTTTGACCAATCATTTATAAATTTTTTTTTGTAAATTTTTATTTTATATAAAGATTCGTTCTCATCGCAATATAAGGTAGCTCTTTGAAATTTAATTTTGATTAATCTTACTTTAGTAGGTGAAAGCCAAGAATTTCTAATTAATACATTAGAACTATTTTTATATTTCAAATTAATATAAACGCTATCACACAAAGTATTTTTAAAATTTTTTTTTTTAATTGTTTGGATTCTATAAGGAAATTTATTTATCAAGTATAGTAATATTGATATATCATGAGTTCCCAAGTCCCATATTACGTTTGCATCATTTCTTACTGGAGCTTGTTCTCTAAATGACTCTATCTCTAAAATTTTTCCGTATTTATTTTTATCGATTATTTTTTTTATGAAATTAATAGTCCCTGAAAATAAAAAAGGATAGTCGACAAAAATCATCTTTTTTTTATCTCTTGCAATTTTATTTAATCTTTTGACATCCGTTAATGATAAAGAAAGAGGTTTTTCTACCAAAATATGCTTAAAATTTTCTAGAGCATATTTGGCAATCTTAAAGTGTGTTGCTGTAGGTGTGGAAATTATTACTAGATTATGCTGGTCACTTTTAATCGCCTTCTTAAAGTCTTTGTAACAATTAGCTAGAGGATAGTTTTTTTTAGCAGCAATTAAATTTTTTACCTTTTTATCAGATATTGAAACAATATTAAAAAATTCAGAATTTTGGAAATTTCTAGCTAACTTGCTACCCCAATATCCATAACCTATTAAACAAGCATTAAACATAAGAATTTAGTATTTATACTTATTATTATTATTTTCAATTAAATAAATTTTATTATTTTTATAAACGCTCTTTTGGACTTGCACTCCATTAACTTTTGGTAACTGGTACGCTGGAAAAATTAGTGATCTAATTTTATTGTGTATCTTCATTGAGCTTTTCTTCAAGGTTATTTTTATCATTTTTTTATAATTTACGCTGCCTCTACTATAATAACTGCCTGTGCTTAGAACTTGTTTTTTTAATTTATATTTAGAGTTAAGAATGTTATGTAAATTTTTTTTAAATAAAGTTATAGCGAATGCCATTAGTTTTAAATAATTTTCTTGAGCTGTATCATTAATTCTAATTTTAAATTTCATTTGATCAATTATATCACCAGTATCAATACCTCTGTCAATTTTGTGGATCGTAACCCCTGAATATTTTTCGCCATTATAAATTTGAAAAAAATTGGTATGACAACCTCTATATTTTGGTAGCAAACTAAAATGAAAATTAAATAAATTGTTCGTTTTAAACTTTTCAACTTTAATAATTTTCAAATACTCTAAAGAAAAAAAAAATAACTCCTTAATAGAATATAGTTCTTTAATTTTTACAATTCTTATTCTATTTTCAATTGCAAATTTTCTAAACGAAGGTTGCCAACCATCCCTACCTTTATCATTATGATTCGGCAGAGCTAAAATTTTAATTTTTTTTTTATTTAAAGGGAGAATAAATTTCAAAGCATCTATAGCGCATTTGTTTTTTCCTGCAATACAAATATACATCAGTAAGAATTTAATCCCAAACGTATTTATACTTATTTTTTTTATCGAAGGTTTTGAATAATATATATTCTGATATGATAGAATTATTAAATATAGAGAAATACTTTCTCTTACCATTTCTTGAAATTTTATTTATTTTATTGATATTTCCATGTAATTTATCTATTTGGTTTAACAAATCCTCAACATTGTTATAAAAACCCATTTCATCATTACTAAAAAAATCAAAAAACTTAGTTTTTCTATCAATAAATGTCATTATACCGTTAGCGACTAAAGACGCTATTCTATTGCTAGAAGCATATTTTGTTGGTCTGCCTCTGCTTAGATTTAATGCCATTTTACATTTAGATAATTCATTAAAATAATGATAGTTCCACTTTGGTTGCTCATGAGCATAGCCTAATATATTAAATGTAAATTTATTATTTTTTAGAATCATTTCATTTAAAAAAGTTTCTCTTTCATCAATGTTCCTTGGTTTTAATTTTCCATAATTCACACCATGACTTAGTGCAAAAAAAAGATCCTTATATCTATTTTTTGAATTATATATTTCTAAATTTTCAATATTTTCATCCGCTGGAATTGGCATGTAACTTAATTTATTTTTTGGAATTCTAGTTTTAATAATATCTGGAAATGTTGTAACAAAGTAATGATCAATTAAATCTTCGTTTGACTCGATTAAATTGAGGTTATTAACATAGTTGGGGCCACCTTCTACTAAATGATCTTCATACCAGAGAGCAAATTTTGTATTATATTTTGTTCTGATTTCCTCAATTGTTTTTCTATTCAATATATTATTGTGACCTAATAAGATTAAATCAGGCCTATAATTATCAGCTATATTAAGAAGTTTTGAATTAACATGAGCATTAGTTTTCAATAATAGTTTTTTATTGAAATCTTTGTAGCTAAAATTAATGACATCATGATTATTTCGTATGAAGCCACTTGTTATTTTATTTGATATAGAAATGTTAAATAATCTATGATTGTTTTTTTCATCAAAACTAGAAATATGTAAAATTTTCAAATTTTTATTTCTAATATAATTTATTTTTTTGGTTAAGTAATTATTTTTTAGATTATCAATTTTTTTAGTTAAATTTTCAATTTTATGTATAACGTTATTAAAATTTTTAATTTGGATTTTTCTAAGTAGATTTTTATTTTTAATTACTTTAATTATTAATTTTTCAAGTGTCTGTGTGTTTAGTTTATTTAAAATTAGGTTATTGTTAAATGTTTCAGGCAATCCGCCTCTGTTACTTGTAATGGTTGCACAACCATAACCAGCTGACTCCATTGCAGTTCTACCAAAAGGTTCTTGCCATCTAGAACAAACAACGGAGATTGAACTTTTTTTATAGTAATTTAGTATTTTCTCGTGGGGTAACCAATCGATAACATTAAAATTTTTATGTATGAAATTGTGAGTCTCCCTTCTCTCATTTCCTATGGCATAAACTTTCCATTTTGTGAATTTGTTTAGAATGTTCAAAAGAGCTTTGCCAAAAATATCATAACCTTTTGAAGAATTTAGTTTGCCTGTAAATATAATTATTTTTTCTTTTTTTGGAAATTTATTTATTTTGTTTATTCCAGGATATAAAATTTCGCAATTATTTTTATATTCAAAAGGCAAACCTTCAAAAAATTTATCCATTACCCAATTGCTCACAAAATATAATTGATCACAATTTTTTGCAATAAAAAGTCTTTCTTTCACGCTTTTAGAGAATCTCAGATCTTGCGGATTGTTATGATAAACAAAAATAAATTTACAATTTAATTGTTTTTTTAATAAAAAAACTAAAGATTCCGGTCTGTTATGAATTTCAATTATTTCATACTTATTTTTTTTATAATGGTTATAAAATTTTTTAGTATAAAAATAATTTTTTTTATATTTGATGTTTGAAATATCTAAATTTACAAAATTACTAGTCAGTGGTTTACACTTTCCTTCAAGATAACCAAATACTGAAGTTTTATCTTTAAGTAGACTATGTTCTAAATAGTCTTTAACCCATATAGCTGCCGCGCTAGCTTCATTTAGTGTATACTTTTCTTTATAGGGAAGAATTATGGCTATTTCTTTTTTCATATGTACCTATCTCTAATTATATTTCTCAATTTTCTATTTTTCTTTATATAGTGTTCTCGAATAATAGCTGCTTTCTTTATAAAATATTTTTCAATATATATTATTTTCCATTTTCTTCCTCTTGTAAATTTGGCGCCTCTCCCTTTATTGTGCAAATATAATCTCTTTCTAAGATTATTTGTGTAACCAACATAAGTTATGAATTTTGAATTCTTATTACTGCATAGGACATAAACAAAATAGGACATTAAAAAATTAAAGGAATTTCAAAACTACTATAAAAAAAATTTCTTTTAACAAAAATCATATATTTAATTGTATTAAGCTATTACGACAAGCTTTTGGCGGTCCCACGGGGAATCGAACCCCGATTAGGTGATTGAAAACCACCTG
>CAJXDV010000023.1 GCA_913052435.1 uncultured Pelagibacteraceae bacterium | reverse complement strand
ACAGATCTACACATAGAGGGACTAAAGAAATGGATATACTGCTTGGAAATTTTGTTAAAGAATATATTGATAGATTTAATAACGATGATCTCTTGAATCTTGAACAGTTATTGTTTGTAGATGATGAAATTTTATATCGTTGGTATTATGACAAAGAAAACAGTGAAATAATTCCAAACAACAAGGTTTCTAAAATGCTTAAAAATTTTAAATTATAGGGTGAGTAAGTTAAATTGGTATATAAATTGGCGGAAGGGGTGGGATTCGAACCCACGAATGAGTTGCCCCATTGCTGGTTTTCAAGACCAGTGCTTTCAACCGCTCAGCCACCCTTCCAAAGTCTAGCTCTAGGTGACCTTAATATATTTTTATATTTATAAATACAACTTTTATCTATATTGGTTGATACATTTAATTTTATCGAAATTAAAGTTATAACTTAGATAATACATATATGATAATTTCAAAGACACCATACAGAATATCATTTATGGGCGGCGGTTCGGATTACCCAGAATGGTATGTAAAAAACGGAGGTTTAATTTTATCAACCACAATTGATAAATATATTTATATTTCTTGTAGAAATTTGCCACCATTTTTTAAACACAAATATCGTATCGTGTGGTCCCAACTAGAACAGGTTAAAAAAATCAACCATATAAAACACAATGTTGTTAGAGAAATGTTAAAACATTTTAAAATTAAAAATGGTTTAGAAATTCATTATGATGGAGATTTGCCTTCAAGAAGTGGAATGGGATCGAGTTCTGTTTTTGTGGTTGGATTGATGAATTTATTAAATAATTTTCAAGGAAAAATTATTGGGAAAAAGACATTGGCTCAAAAAAGTATACACTTCGAACAAAAAATATTAAAAGAGGCTGTGGGATCACAAGATCAAATAGCCGTCTGTTATGGCGGATTTAATAAGATTGCTTTTAACATAGGAGGCGGATTTTCTGTTAATCCAATTAATATTAAAAAAAAAATACTTGAGAAATTAAATAAAAATTTATTACTGATTTATACCGGTGTCACTCGAACCGCTCATACCATTGCCAAATCTTATACAAAAAAATTAAATGGATCTAAAAAGGCCGATATTTTAAATATAATCAATTTAACAACTGAAAGTGAAAAATTATTGAAACAAGGAAATTTAAACGATTTTGCCAAACTATTACATGAATCTTGGTTGTTGAAAAAGAGTCTTAGTTCCTCTGTTAGCAACTATTATATAGATGATATTTATAACAATGCTGTTAAAAAAGGTGCTTTGGGAGGTAAATTGCTTGGAGCTGGAGGTGGTGGTTTTTTATTACTTTATGTTCCTTATTTTAAACAAAAAAGTTTTATTAAATTTTTCAAAAAATTAATAACTATACCTTTTAAATTCTCATCAGAAGGAAGCAAAATTTTGTTTACACCCAAAAACAAAGAATAATTTATCAATTATCGATTATTATCCATATGAAATTTTATCATCCACTAATGCACAATAATTTTACTAACACTGACATGGGTGCGGCAATAAAAATGCTTAAAATAAAAAATGAAATATTAACTCAATCAAAATACGTTAAGATGTTTGAAAAAAAATGGTCTAGATGGCTTGGGATTAAATATAGTGTATTTGTAAATTCAGGTTCTTCAGCGAATTTTTTGACAATGGCCGCTTTAAAAATTTTATACGGAAAAGGGGAAGTAATTTTACCTGCCTTAACGTGGATTTCTGATATAAATTCAGTAATTCAAAATAATTTTAAACCTGTTTTTGTAGATATAAATCCTAGAAATTTATGTATGTCGACGGATGAAATAATTAAAAAAGTTAATAAGAATACTTTGGCTGTTTTTATAACACACGCACAAGGTTTTAATGGATTGACGACAAAATTAATTTCTTTTCTGAAAAAAAGAAATGTTACTCTAATAGAAGATGTTAGCGAATCTCATGGCGCAACATTTAAAAAAAAAAAATTAGGAACTTTTGGAAAGATATCTAATTTTTCTTTTTACTACGCACATCATATGACGACTATTGAAGGCGGCATGATATGTACAAATGATAAGAATATTTATGAAATGCTAAAAATGCTGAGATCTCACGGTATGATAAGAGAATCAAATAATCTATTATTTGAAAAAAAAATTGCAAAAAAATATCCTTACCTTTCACCAAAATTTATTTTTCTTTACCCCGGTTATAATTTCAGAAATAATGAAATAGGTGCTGCTATTGGTTTGAGTCAACTCAGGTCATTGGACAGAAATAATAATAAAAGAAAAGAAAATTTTAGGCTTTTTTTAAAGTTACTTGACAACACCAAATACAGAACTGATTTTGATCTTGAGGGTAGTTGTAATTATGCTTTTCCTGTTATTTTAAAAACAAAAAGTTTAAAACTCAGAAATTATTTTGAAAAAAATCTCACAAAAAATAAAATTGAGTTTAGAAGAGGTAGTGCTGGTGGTGGAAATCAATTGAGACAGCCTTATTTAAAAGAAATTGCTAAGAAAATAAATTTAAAAACTTTTACCGAGGTTGAACACATTCATTTTTTTGGTTATTACATAGGAAATTATCCATCTTTGTCTAAAAGTAAAATAAAAAAAATTTGTAATATTTTAAATCGAATATAGTTATGAAAAAAAAAGTTTTGGTTACTGGGGGAGCGGGATATATAGGATCAATGTTAGTTTCAAAATTAGTCCAACTTGGTTACAAAGTTACTGTAATAGATTTATTAAAATATTCATCAACATCTCTAAATCATCTTTGCTTTAATAAAAATTTCAAATTAATAGTTGATGACGTTAGAAATAAAAATTTAATTAAAAAAGAAATAAAGAAAAACGAATTTATAATTCCGTTAGCAGCTTTGGTTGGGGCCCCTTTATGTAAAAAAAATAAAAAAGAAGCCGTCTCTGTAAATCTAGATTCGATAAAGTTTTTAATGAAAAATACAAGAAAAAAGAATAAAATAATTTTTTTAACTTCCAATTCAGGTTATGGCATCGGGAAAAAGGATAAATTTTGTGATGAAAATTCACCTTTAAAACCTATATCCTTGTACGGTATTACAAAAGTTGAAGCTGAAAAAATGGTTATGGAATCTAAAAATGTTATATGTTTTAGATTAGCTACTGTTTTTGGAAATTCGTATAGAATGAGAACTGATCTTCTGGTTAATAATTTTGTTTATAATTCAATCAATAAAAAAGAACTAAAACTTTACGAGCCTCATTTTAGAAGGAATTTTATACACGTCAAAGATGTTGTGGATGCTATCGTTTATTCAGTAAAAAATTTTAATAAACTCAAATCGAACATATATAATCTGGGATTATCATCTGCAAATCTAAGCAAATTAATGCTGGCAAAAAAAATTAAGAATAGATTAAAATATTTAAAAATTAAAATAATAAAAAATAAGAAAGATCCTGACCAAAGAGATTATTTTGTAAGTAATAAAAAAATAGAAAAAAAAGGTTTTAGAGCAAAAATTAAAATTGAAGTTGGTATTAACGAATTAATAAAAGTATTCACACATACCAAAGAAAATATTATTAATAATTATTAATTTTTTTCATAGAATTATTGACTATGTCTTTGAAAATAAAAGAAATTCCAATTAAAGGTTATGAGAGAGTTATTCACGCAACTAACGAAACTACCCAGTTAGATTGTATTATCTCAATACATAATACTAAACTTGGACCTGCTTTGGGAGGTGTTCGAACATGGTCATACAATAGTTTTGATGAACAAAAAACTGATGCTTTAAATCTTTCTGAGGCGATGACTCTTAAAAATAGCATTTGTGGAATTAATTTTGGAGGTGGAAAAGCAACCCTTAATCTTAATGGCATAAAAAAAACACCAGAACTTTATCGAAGTTATGCAGAAGCAGTTGAATATTTACAAGGTAAATATCTCACAGCAGGAGATGTTAATACGTTTAAAGAAGATTTAATAGAATGTTCTAAAGAGACAAAGTATGTTTATGGTATAAACGTAGAAACTTCAGCCCCAACAGCAAGAGGCATATTTAACGCAATTCAATGTACGTGTGATTTTCTATATAATAACGTCAGAGTACAAAACATTCATTTAGCAATTAGTGGAATAGGAAAAGTTGGTAGTAAATTAGCCAAAATGCTTGTTAAAGCTGGAGCTAAAGTGACAGCATCAAGCATTAATTCAGAGTTAATTAAGGAATTAAAAAAAGAAATTAAATTTATAGAAACAAAACCTGATGATTTATTCAAAACAGAATGTGATATAATTTCACCTTGCGCCATGGGTGGAGCAATAAATTCATCAAATAAGGGCTATCTCAAATGTAAAGCAATAGTTGGTGCAGCAAATAATCAACTTGATAGTCTAGCAACCGGAGAATGGTTAATGAAGAATAATATAATATATTCACCTGATTTTCTGGTGAATTCAGGCGGTGTAATTGCAATAGCATGTGAAATTAATGGGACTGAAAATTTTTTAGAAAATTATCTAGCAAAAATTAGCGATCGTCTTAAAGTTGTACTTGAAGAAAGCCAAGAAAATAACCAGACAACTGATTTCGTCGCCAAACGTAGCGCATGGACTCGCATAAACGAAGCATGAACTACATAAATTTAATAAAATGGTTAAACCTTATTTCATGTGATAATTAATCTCATGTACTCTTTTTTTAAAATTGTTATTTTTTTGTTCTTGTTTATAATTTCTTTTTTTACTTCTGCTTTAGCTGATAACTCAGATAAAAGTTTCGAAGAATGGCTTTTGTCATATAAAAACAAAGTATTAAAAAAAGGTATTTCACGAGAAACTATTAATATTGCTTTTAAAAATGTAAAATTTTTAGAGCAAGTTATTATTTATGATCGTAAACAACCTGAATTTTTTGAAGATACAATCACATACGTTAAAAAAAGAGCAACTCCAAAAAAAGTAAAAGAAGCTCGAAAGTTATTAAAAAAAAATAACCAATTATTTAACGAAATTGAGAACAAATTTAATGTTGATAAAGAAATCTTATTATCTTTGTGGGGGATAGAAACAATTTATGGGAAGTATGTTGGTAAGATGGATATTATTTCATCCTTAGCAACATTAAGTTACGACAAAAGAAGAAGTGATTTCTTTTCATCACAATTGTTCACTGTATTACAATTGATAGATAAAAAATTAATTGATCCGAGTAAATATTATGGATCTTGGGCAGGAGCTTATGGCAATTTTCAATTTATGCCATCAACTATCAAAAAATACGCCATTGATTACGATAATAATGAGAAGATTGAACTAAAAAATTCATTAGAGGATTCTTTAGCATCTGCTGCAAATTATATTAATAAAATCGGCTGGAAAAGAGAATATCCATGTCTTTTTCAAGTAAACACAACCAAAAAAATTAAGAAAAAATATGTTAATTTTTCAGCACGAAAAATTCATCACAGATTAAAAATTTCTGAATGGAAAAAAATGGGAGTTGTTAATATAGATGGTTCAGATTTACAAACTAATTATAAGGCAGCATTAATATTACCGGATGGTGAACCCAATACGCCTACTTATCTAGTTTTTAGTAATTATGAAAAAATTTTAAAATGGAACAAATCTCTAAGATTTGGAATTAGCGTGTGTACATTAGCTAAAATGATTAAAATATGAAATTAATTAAAATTAGCATTTTTTTTTTCATAGTTTTAGCACTAAGCTCATGTGCTGAAAATAAAAAAATTGTCTATGATAAAGATTCTGGCAGATTTATTCTGACAGAAAAAAAACGTAAAGAAGAAATTTTTTTTTTTCACAGTTCACATGGATTTGCTTTAATTTATGATCAAGATCTTTATAAAGAAGGAGTTATTAATAAAAAATTGGATCTTAGAAAAGATATTGATAAACGAATAAATGATACAAAAGTTATAGTTTTGCATTCCTTTTTAAAAAAAGGAACTCCTGTGAAAATTATTAACCCTGAGAATTCAAAAGTTGTAGAAACTAAAATTCATAAGTTGGCTAATTATCCTAAAATATTTAATGTTGTGATAAGCAGAAAAACTGCAAAAAATTTAGGACTTGATTTTAATAATCCGTATGTAGAATTATTTGAGACAAAAAAAAATATAACTTTTGTTGCAAAAGAGGGCGTGACATTCGATGAGGAAAAAAATGTAGCTGAAAAAATTCCTGTTGATGAAATCAAAATGGATGATTTATCAAAGGAGAAGATGGGTGTAAAAATAAATATAGCAAAAAAGAATAAGTTTATATTAGTTATAGCTGATTTTTATTACTTTGATTCAGCAAAAAACTTAAAAAATGATTTAATCAAACAAACCAAAATAAGGAATTTTTTAATCAAAAAAATTAATGATAATAAATATAGGCTTTCAGTCGGACCTTTTAAAAATTTTAATGCTTTAAAATTTGTTCATATTAGTTTAAATAATTTAGGTTTTGAGGATTTAAACATATATAGAGAATAAAGATGCGATATTTAAAATTTTTTTTATTTTTTTTAATTTTTTTAATAAGTTGTCAAAAAACATTTTCTAAAATTGAAATTGAAGCGCCTTATGTTATTTTACAAGACCATTTATCCGGTAATATTCTTTATGAAAAAGATTCTAAGACACGAATTTATCCTGCATCAATGACAAAAATAATGACTACAATTATTGTGTTTGATTTACTCAAAAAGGGAGAAACTTCTTTGGATGAAATGATTACAATTTCTGAAAATGCTTGGAGAATGTCACAAAGTGGTTATTCATCAATGTTTATAATGCCAAATGACAAGGTGTCCGTCGAAGATTTACTTAAAGGAATAATTATAGTTTCTGGTAATGACGCATGTATTGCTTTAGCTGAGGGATTATCTGGTACTGAAGAAGATTTTGTTACTTTAATGAATGAGAAAGCTAAAGATATTGGTTTAAAAAATACAAATTTTGCCAACTCATCAGGTATAAATGATCCTAATAATTATTCTACTGTTGAAGATATTTTAAAATTATCTAGGCACATGATCCAATATTACCCTGAATATTATCCTTACTATAAAGAGACTACATTTACTTGGGATCGCACTGGTGGAGATCCCATTACTCAAAAAAACAGAAACACTTTGTTATTTAGAGATATTGGAGTAGATGGCATAAAAACTGGTTTTTTGGCTGTAGAAAAATATTCTTTGGCGGCATCAATAAAAGATGGTGAACGAAGAATGACTTCTGTCGTTAGTGGATTTAAAACTAAAAGTGAAAGAACGCGTGGATCAACTAGACTACTAACATGGGCCCTGAGAAGATTTGATACAGTTAAAGTAGCAGGAAAAAATGAAATTATTGCAAAATTAAATGTGTGGCATGGAAAAAAAAACAAAATTGAAACACATGTCAATGAAGATGTGTACATAACTGTGCCAAAAAGGAAAAAAAAAACAATCAAAGCAGTTGTTGAGTACAATAGTCCAGTACGAGCTCCTATTAAAAAAGGAGAAAAACTTGCTGTTCTAAATATTTATGTATCTGGCCAATTAAAAAAAAAGATTGATATTTTTTCTTCTGTAGAAATAAAGAGAACCAATATTTTTTCAAGATTATTCAAATCACTTAATTTCCTGGTTTGGGGAGATGTATAAGAAAAAATCGTTTTTTATAACATTTGAGGGAATCGAAGGTTCTGGTAAGTCGTATCAAAGTAAAAAACTGTTCAAAAAAATTAAGAGTATGAAACTTCCAGTACTTTATACAAGAGAACCTGGTGGTACATTTGCTGCAGAAAAAATAAGACAATTAATTCTTGATGATTATTATTATCCAGGATTTAAAGAAAAATTCGATAAATATACTGATACGTTGCTATACATGGCTTCAAGAAACGAACATATAAAAAAAAAAATTTATCCATCGATTCTTAAAAAAAAAATTATTATATGTGACCGCTTTACGGATTCTACTTTGGCTTATCAAGTTTATGGCAAGGGGATAAGCAGAAATTTGGTAAATAATATACACAGATATATTTTAGGTCAGGTAAAACCTGATTTGACATTTATACTAAAAACTAAAGTTTCAAAAGCCATGCTTAGATTAAAGAAAAGGAAAAAGAAAAATAGATATGATAGATTTACTGAAAAATTTTATAATAAGGTTCAAAAAGCATTTTTAAGAATTGCAAAAAGTAATAAAAGAAAATATATGGTTGTTGATAATTCATTTGATACACCCAGAACTGAAGAAATAATATATAAAAAATTTATCAAAACTTATAGCAAATGAAAACAAAACATAATAAAGATGTAGAAATTTGTTCACCAAGAAAACAACTATATCTTTATGGTTATGAGAATTATTTTAATTCTTTCATGAAGCTATATGAAAAAAATAAATTTCCTAATAGTATATTATTGAGTGGACCTAAAGGACTAGGAAAAGCAACATTTGCTTATCATTTTGCCAACTATCTATTATCACAAAAAGAAGAAGGAGAATATTCTGTTAAAACCTCTTCCATTAACGGAAATAATATTAGTTATAAACTCATAAATGCAAATACTCATCCAAATTTTTTTTTAATAGAAAGTAATTTTCAAGGAAGTGACATAAAAATTGAACAAATAAGAAATTTGGTAAATTTTCTTAACAAGACCTCATATAAGAAAAATTTGAAAATCGTAATGATTGATAATTCCGAATATCTGAATTTAAATTCATCAAATGCATTATTAAAATCTATTGAAGAACCACCAAGCAATACATTTTTTTTTATTATTCATAATAGTGCTTTAAAAATTTTAGATACAATAAAATCTCGTTGTTGTGAATTTAAGATTTCTTTTACCTTAACGCAGAAAAAAAACATTCTAACAAAAATTATTGATCAATATGGAAATGAATTTCAAACAAATTCAATTATTGAAGATTTTTATTTTGACTCACCTGGCAATTTGATCAAATATTTTTTATCACTAGATAAAGCGAATATTAATATCAAAGAAAATTTGCTAAATTGTATTATTCACTTTATTGACCAGTATAAGGCTAATAAAAGTTTAGAAACTCTTACTTTTATTACTCTTTTTGTTCAAAAGTTTTACAACGAACTATGTTTGAACAATAATAAAAATTTAAATAATTACATTATAAATCAATCACAAATATTACGGCAAATTAATTATTTAAAAAAATTTCATTTAGATGAAAAGAATGTTTTTATCTGGGTTAAAAATATTTTACAAAATGAAAAAAAATAATTTTTATATAACAACACCTGTTTATTATCCATCTGGCGAACCTCACATGGGACACGCTTATTCCAGTATATTGGCTGATGTTTTTGCTAGATTTTATCGTAATGATAATAGTAAAGTTTATTTTTTAACTGGAACCGATGAACATGGACTTAAAATTCAAAAAACAGCCGAAAAAAACGGATTAGAACCATTAATTTATTGTGACAAGATGTCTCAAGTTTTTAAAAATTTAGCTAAAAAACTAAATTTGTCTAATGATGATTTTATTAGGACTACAGAAAAAAGACATTATAAAGCTGTAAACGATTTATGGAATAAATTGTTCAAATCTGGAGATATTTATTTGTCAAAATACAAAGGTTGGTATTCAATGTCAGATGAAGCTTATTATAATTCTGATGAAGTAATAGAAAAAAACGGAAAAAAATTTTCTACTTTTTCTGGTTCCTCCGTAGAATGGGTTGAGGAAGAATCTTTTTTTTTTAAGTTGTCATTATGGCAAAATAAATTGCTAGAATTCTATGATAAGAATGAAAATTTTATTCTTCCTATTTCCAGGAGAAATGAAGTCATTAACTTTGTAAGAGGGGGTCTTAAAGACTTATCTGTTAGCAGAACATCTTTTACCTGGGGCATTAAAGTGCCAAATAATGATAAACATATTATTTATGTCTGGTTAGATGCTTTAACAAATTATATTAGCGCTCTAAACTTTCCGAATGTTAAAGATGAACTTTATAAAAATTTTTGGCCGGCATCATTACACGTTATTGGAAAAGATATATTAAGATTTCATGCGATTTATTGGCCAGCCTTTTTACTTGCAGCTGGTTTGAAACCTCCTAATAGAGTTTTCGGTCATGGATGGATTCTTTCGGGTGATGAAAAAATGTCTAAATCAAAAGGCAATATATTAAATCCACTAGAAATAATTGATACATATGGCATTGATGAACTAAGATATTATTTAATGAAGGAAGTTTCGCATGGTAGCGATGGAAGCATTTCTTTAGATAGCCTCAAAAGATGTATTAATAGTGATCTTGCAAATAATTATGGAAATTTATGTCAAAGAGTTTTTTCTTTCGTAAAAAATAATTGCAATAATAAAATTTCTAAAGTCAAAAATATATCTGAATCTGATAAAAAATTAATAGATCAAACAAATATTCTAACTAAAAATTTAAGAAAAGATATGCTCAATCAGAATCTTAACAATTACATAAAATCAGTTATAGATATAAGTTTTTTGACGAACAAATATATTAATGACGAAGAACCTTGGAAGTTAAAAAATAATAATGTTGAAAAGATGAACAATATTTTGCATATTTCATTAGAACAAATCGCAAAAATTTCTATTTTGTTAAATCCAATTATACCCAATGCTTCAACAAAAGTTTTGGACGCATTAAATATAACCAATAAAATCAGAAACCATGGCTTTCTAGACGGAAATAATTTGATTCCTAACGTAGTTCAAATAAAAGAATTAAATATATTATTTAAGAAAATCACTTAATGATTGTTGATTCTCACTGTCATTTGGATTATGCCGAACTTTATGATCAATTAAACGAAGTTGTTAAACGAGCAGAATTTAATCGAGTTAATCATTTACTCACAATCTGCACAACTCCTGAAAGTTTTAAACGGATTTTATTAATACTAAAAAAGTACAAGAATATATACGGCACTTACGGTATTCATCCTCATGAAACGCATAAATATAAAAATATAGATTCAAACATCATTTTTAACGAAAATAAAAAATATAAAAAAATTATTGCTGTTGGTGAAACTGGTCTTGATTTTTTTTATAATCATAGTGATAAGGAAATCCAAAAAAAAAGCTTTATTGAACACATTAAAGCCGCCTCGGAATTAAACGTGCCGATTGTTGTTCATTCTCGCAATGCTGAGACTGACACTTATGAAATATTAAAAAGTGAAAAAAAGAATTCTAATTTGAAGATTCTAATGCACTGTTTTACGGGATCTAAAGATTTTGCAAAAAAACTATTAGATATAAATTGTTACATTTCAGTAAGTGGGATTATTACTTTTAAAAACTCAACAGAATTATCTAAAACAATTTCTTCTATTCCAATTGAAAACTTATTAGTAGAGACTGATTCACCTTATTTAGCTCCAAACCCTTACAGAGGCAAGACTAACGAACCTTCATTCATATTACATACCATTGAAAAGTTGTCTCAGATTAAAAAAGTTACAAAAGAAAACATTATGTTTAATACTACTACAAATTTTAAAAAACTTTTTAATTTTATATGAAAGCTAAGTTAATTATTTTGGGTTGTGGCAATTCTGTGGGTATACCGAGAATTGATGGATACTGGGGAATGTGCAGAAAGAATAACAAAAAAAACATAAGGACTAGATGTTCCGCATTAATTCTAAAAGGATCAAATTTTGTTTTAATAGACACATCTCCCGATATAAGAAATCAATTTAATAATAATAATATTAAAAAATTATCATCAATAATTTTTACTCACGAACATGCTGATCAAACAAACGGCTTATTCGAAATAAGACCTTTTTTTTGGAAAAATAAAAAAAAAATAAATATTTATGGAAATCTGAAAACAATAAACCACTTAAAAAAAAGGTTTGATTATTGCTTTAATTCTATTCCAGGTTATCCTGCCATTGTTCAACCTAATCTAATTAAAAAAAAATTCACATTAGGAAAAAATGCTGAAAAAATCACTTTTAGAACTTTTCAAGCAAAACATGGATATACAAAAACGACAATATATATTTTTGAAAAGTTAGCCTACATAAGCGATTGTAACGATTTATCAGTTG
>CAJXDV010000022.1 GCA_913052435.1 uncultured Pelagibacteraceae bacterium | reverse complement strand
TTTTGCATATAAATTAGCAATTTAATTCAATGTCAAAATCTCTATCAATATTTAGTGCATTAATTTGCACGTTTATCTGGGGAACTACTTTTATAGCGCAGGATACAGGCATGAAAGTTATAGGGCCTTATGTTTTTAATGGTGTTAGGTTTTTTGTAGGGTTTTTAGCATTAGTTCCTTTTTATTTATTATTGGAAAAAAAAAATACTCATAAAGTTGTTTCTAAAAACAGGACTAAATTTTTTTATTTATCAATTTTAATTGGATTTTTTTTATTTCTTGGAACAGTTTTTCAGCAAGTAGCTTTATTATACACTGACGTTGCAAATGCTGCATTTTTTACAATTTTTTACGTACCAATGGTTCCAATAATAGTTTTTTTTCTATTTAAAAAAAATATTCATTGGAGTGTATGGCCGTCAGTAATTTTATGTGTAATCGGAGGTTATTTACTTACAAATTTTTACGATGCAACAGTTAGGCTAGGTGATACCTTGGTTATTATAGGTGCAATATTTTGGAGTTTACATATAATTTTTATAGGTAAAATTATTGAAGAGTTTAATGCTCCTATTTTAATAGGCTTAATCCAAACATTAATAGTATCCGCTTGCTCAATTATTCTAGCTCTAATTTTTGAAGATTTTATTTTAAAAAATATTTTGGATCAAAAAATTCAAATTCTTTACGCTGGCATATTGTCAGGGGGAATTGCTTTTGTTCTTCAAATTTATGCACAAAAAAATATCTCTCCTGCACCTGCAGCAATTATTTTTTCTTTGGAAGGAGTTTTTGCAACTATTGCAGCTTGGATTCTTTTAAGCCAAATTTTAAACCTTAATAATATTTTAGGTTGTGGTTTTATTCTTGCAGGTGTACTCATATCTCAATTATTGCCTGAAATGGAAACTACTAAGTATAAACAATAGCAAATAATACTAGAGCTAAAAAAACTCTATAGTATACAAAAAATTTTAAATTAAAATTTTTTACATATATTAAGAAATATTTTATTGTTAAATACGAAATCAAAAATGAAAATATAATTGAAAATAAAAATATTAAGTTAAAATCTATGTTAGTTTTTAAAACATCTTTAATACCCAAAAAACTTGCACCTCCCAAAGCTGGTATAGAAAGATAAAAAGCTATTTTTGAAGAGTCTACTCTATCAAAATTTAAAAATCGTGAAGTTGTTATAACTATCCCAGATCTGCTAACTCCAGGTATAATTGCTAGCACTTGTAACAAACCAATAATTAAAATGCTCTTATAATTTAGACTTGTGTCTATTTTATTTTTTATTTGTGATTTATCAGCAAAATACAAAAGTATTCCAAATAACAATGTGGTCCATGCTATAATTTTTAGATTTCTTAAATAATCTATTAGGCCGGTTGAATAGAACATATAACCAATGATGACCAATGGAATTGAGCCTAAAATTATCAATATAACCAAACTCTTATTATTAGTAATATTTAATAAATCATCTCTAAAATAAAATATAATTGCTAATAGTGATCCTAAATGAAGACTTATATCTAGCTGTAAAGAGCTAATATTGAATTCATGAATTTTAGATATAATTATTAAATGAGCTGAGGAACTTACCGGAATAAATTCAGAAAAACCCTGAACAAAGGCTAAAATTGAAGCTTCAAAGTATTTTGAAATCATTAAATTACTAATTGATAATCAAATAATTACTTAAATAAGGCAATTACTTAATTGCATAACAAATATGCAAAATTTAAAAAAGCCATAAAATACAATAAATTTTGATAAAATAAGTCAGTAATTATGACCTTATTATAGTTTATATTAGGTTATTATTGAGATATATACCAAATCCTATGATCCAAAAAATGTTAAAATTCGTAAATATAGGTCAACAAAACCCACCCAAAAGGGATAAAATTGAAAGAAAACAGGATTTTAATGAAATATATAAGGAATTTATCAATGAAAGGGCTAAGGAGCAGTCAAGTAGATGCTCACAGTGCGGCGTTCCTTTTTGTCAGGTTCACTGCCCATTAAGTAATAATATTCCTGATTGGCTAAAATTAACTGCCGAAGGTAGACATGAAGAGGCATACCAGTTATCTCAAAGTACAAATAACATGCCAGAAGTATGCGGCAGAATTTGTCCCCAAGATAGATTATGTGAAGGAAATTGCGTAATTGAGCAATCTGGCCATGGTACGGTTACCATTGGATCAATTGAGAAATATATTACTGAAACAGCTTGGGAAAATGGATGGGTAAAACCAATTGAGGTAACTAATGAAATAGATCAAAGTATCGGAATTATAGGAGCTGGTTCAGCAGGATTAGCTTGTGGTGAGGAACTTAGAAAAAAAGGTTATCAAATTACTATTTACGATCGCTATGATAGAGCAGGAGGATTGCTTATATATGGTATTCCAAATTTTAAATTAGAAAAACAAGTAGTTGAAAGAAGAATCAAACTTTTAAAAGACGGAGGAATAAAGTTTGTACATAATTTTGAAGTTGGAAAAGACTCAAACTTAAAACAATTAAGAGATAAACATGATGCAATTTTAATTGCTACAGGTGTTTACAAGGCAAGAGAAGTTAGCGTGCCGGGTAATGATTTAAGTAATATTTTTCCAGCAATGGAATTTTTAACAGCGTCAAACAGAAAAGGATTGGGTGATAAAGTTGAAATGTTCGATAATGGAACTTTGGATGCTAAAGATAAAAATGTAGTGGTTATTGGTGGCGGAGATACAGCCATGGATTGTGTGAGAACTTCAATAAGACAAAATGCTAAATCTGTAAAATGTATTTATAGACGTGATAAAGAAAATATGCCTGGCTCGGCAAGAGAAGTTACTAACGCAGAAGAAGAGGGCGTAGAATTTATATGGTTAAGTAATCCTAAAGAATTTAAAGGTACTAATAAAGTTCAGAGTTTAATTGTTGATAAGATGGAACTAGGAGAACCAGATGATAGCGGAAGAAGAAAACCGATAGTTAAAGAAAATTCAGAGTTTGAAATAAAAGCTGACCTAGTAATAAAAGCTTTAGGATTTGATCCAGAGGAACTTCCTAAACTTTTTGATGAAGATAGACTTCAAATTACAAAATGGAGAACAGTCAAAGTAGACTTTGATACAATGGAAACAAACATTCCAGGAGTTTTTGCAGCTGGAGATATTGTTAGAGGAGCTTCTCTAGTTGTTTGGGCAATTAAAGATGGTAGAGATGCTGCATTCTCGATTGATAGTTATTTACAATCTAAACAAAAACAAAAAGTAGCTTAATGGATATAAGAAAAAAAAATTTAAATCTTTTAAAAAAAAATTCAGTTTACAATGAGTCAATGGAACACGATTCATGCGGCGTTGGACTAGTAGCATCAACCGAAGGTGTAAAATCAAGAAAAGTTGTGGAGTACGGTATTAAGGCACTAAAAGCAGTATGGCATAGAGGAGCAATTGATGCTGACGGAAAAACAGGTGATGGCGCAGGTATTCACATAGAGATACCAACAGACTTTTTTATAGAAAAAATAGAAGTAACCGGACATAAACACAATAATTCAGATTTATGTGTTGGTATGATTTTTTTACCCAGAAACGATTATCAAGGTCAAGAACAATCAAGAACAATCGTAGAAAGCGAGTTAACAAAAAAAAATTTTAATATATATGGTTGGCGACAAGTACCAGTTAACCCTTCGGTATTAGGTGATAAAGCAGAATTAACTAGACCAGAAATTGCACAAGTTTTATTCACTCATAACGATAAAAGTATTACAGGAAAAGTTTTAGAAAGAATTCTTTACGAAACTAGAAGAAGAATTGAAAAAGAAGCTTTAGATAACCAGCTTTATGGATTTTATATTTGTTCATTTAGTTCCAAATCAATAATTTACAAAGGCATGTTCCTAGCAGAAGCGCTATCTGATTTTTACACCGATCTAAATGATGAGAGATTTATCTCAAGATATGCAATTTTCCATCAAAGATTTTCAACAAATACTGCACCAAGCTGGGATTTGGCGCAACCTTTTAGATCCATAGCACATAATGGTGAAATTAATACTCTAAAAGGAAATATTAATTGGATGAAAGTTCATGAACAAGAAATGTTCAGTCCTTTGTTTGATGATATGGAAAATTTAAAACCAGTTATACCATCGGGAAATTCAGATTCTGCCTCACTTGATAATGTTTTTGAATTATTAAATATTTCAGGTCAACCGGCACCATTAGCAAAATTATTATTGATACCCGACGCATGGTCTAAAAAAAATAAAATACTTCCAAGAGATCATTTACAATTGTTTAATTTTCTAAATAGCACAATGGAACCATGGGATGGTCCTGCTGCAATTGCCGCAACCGATAATGAATGGGTTATAGCCGCAGCTGATAGAAATGGTTTAAGACCATTAAGATATACCGTCACTAGAGATAAACTATTATTTGCAGGTTCCGAGACAGGCATGGTTGATATAAATGAAAAAAAAATTGTTACCAAAGGTAGATTAGGACCTGGTGAAATAATAGGTGTTAGAATAGAAAAAGGAAAAGTTTATACAAATAGTGAAATTAAAAATTATCTAGCAAAAGAATATAAACATTTTAATAATCAGATCATAGACTTAGATAAAAAATTTCCTATAGAAAATGAAAACAATGAATTTGCAGGAAAAGAGTTAAGAAATCTTCAACATTGCTTTGGTTATAGTATCGAGGATTTAGAATTAATTCTTCATCCAATGGCAGAGGATGCAAAAGAAGCAACTGGATCAATGGGAGACGACACTCCGCTAGCAGTTTTATCTGATAAGTATCGACCTCTTTACCACTATTTTAGGCAAAATTTCAGTCAAGTTACTAATCCACCCATAGATTCTTTAAGAGAAAATAAAGTCATGAGTCTTAAAACCAGACTTGGAAACTTAGGTAATATTTTAGATTTTGATAACTTAACCAAGGAAAATATATACGTTTTAGATATTCCAATATTATCAAATTCCCAGTTTGAAAAATTTATTAAATATTTTGGTGGCAATTATAGAATTTTAGATTGTACTTTTGATAAAAAGGATGAACTTGAAAACGCATTAAGTAATTTAAAGAACAAAGCGGAGCAATCGGTTAGAGAAGGAATTAAACAAATTATTCTTACAGATAAAAATATTTCAAAAGAAAAACTACCAATACCAATGCTTTTGTGTATTGGAGCAATTAATACACATTTAATTAATCTTGGATTGAGGGGGCATGTCTCAATTAATGTTCAGACAGGAGACGCTCTTGATACTCATTCTTTTGCAACTTTAATTGGAGTTGGAGCAACTACGGTAAATCCATATCTAGCATTTGATAGTCTTTATCAAAGATACGAGAAAAAACTCTTTGGTAATCTAAATTTTGATGAATGTGTTTCAAGATATATTAAATCAGTAAATCTTGGATTGTTAAAAATAATGTCTAAAATGGGAATATCAGTATTAAGTTCCTATAGAGGAGGATGTAATTTTGAAACCGTAGGATTAAGCAGAACTATTGTAAAAGATTATTTTCCTGGAGTATTATCTAAAATATCAGGAATTGGTCTTACTGGAATTGAAAAGAAAATTAGAAAAATTCATAAGGAAGCATTTGGATCGACTTCTAATATTCTTCCGATTGGTGGAATTTATAGATATAGAAAAAATGGTGAGACTCATCAGTATCAAGGTAAATTAATTCATTTACTGCAAACTGCCGTTACAGAAAAATCTTATGAAGTTTATAAAAAATATGTGAAAGGAATTTATAGTCTAAAACCTATAAGCTTAAGAGACTTAATAGATTTTAAAATAAAAAATCCGATAAGTATTAATGAAGTAGAGCCTGTAAAAAATATATTGAAAAGATTTGGAAGTGGAAGCATGTCTCATGGAGCCTTATCAAAAGAAGCACATGAAACTCTAGCGATAGGAATGAACAGAATTAAAGGAGCTTCGTGTAGTGGTGAAGGCGGAGAAAACGAAGAAAGATTTAAAGTCATGGAAAATGGAGATAGTGCCAATTCGAGAGTTAAACAAATAGCCTCAGCTAGATTTGGAGTAACAATTAATTATTTAAATAATTGTAATGAAATTGAAATTAAAATTGCACAAGGTGCAAAACCGGGAGAAGGAGGACAACTTCCAGGTTTTAAAGTTACTGATGAAATAGCTAAATTAAGACACTCAACACCAGGAGTTACGTTAATATCACCCCCACCCCATCATGATATTTACTCAATAGAAGATCTTGCTCAGCTTATTTATGATCTCAAACAAATAAATCCTAAAGCAAGAATTGGTGTGAAATTAGTTGCATCTTCAGGAATAGGAACCATTGCAGCAGGGGTAGCTAAAGCAAAAGCAGATATAATATTAATCTCAGGACATTCTGGAGGTACTGGAGCATCTCCACAAACAAGCGTAAAATATGTCGGTATCCCTTGGGAAATGGGATTGACAGAGGTTAACCAGGTATTAACTCTAAATAATTTACGCCATAAAGTTACACTAAGAACCGATGGAGGAATTAAAACAGGCAGAGACGTAGTGATAGCAGCGATGATGGGCGCAGAAGAGTACGGTGTTGCTACTACCGCTCTTGTTGCGATGGGTTGTATTATGGTTAGACAATGTCATTCGAATACGTGCCCCGTAGGTGTTTGTACTCAAGATAAAAAACTAAGAGAAAAATTTAAAGGTACTCCAGATAAGATTGTTAACCTTTTTACTTTTATTGCAGAAGAAATAAGGGAGATTTTAGCAAACCTAGGTTTTAAATCTTTGAACGAAATAATAGGAAGAACCGATCTATTAAGGCAAGTTAGTAAAGGATCTTCTAATTTAGATGATCTTGATCTTAATCCTTTATTTGTTCAAGCAGATCCTGGACCAAACAAAAGATACTGCGAAAATGCAACAATAAATAGTGTTCCAGATACTCTAGATCAGAAAATATGGTCTGAAATAGAACAATCTATTGATAAAAATGAGGATATTGAAAAAGAGTTTCAGATTAAAAATACATATAGAGCGGTAGGAACAAGAATTTCTTATCACTTATATAAAAAATTTGGAAATGATGGTCTAAAAGAAAATTCAATTTCATTAAATTTTAAAGGATCAGCAGGACAATCATTTGGTGCATTTGGCTTCAAAGGGTTGAAGTTAAATTTGAAAGGTGATGCAAACGATTATGTTGGAAAAGGATTATCCGGGGGCACTATTGTAATTAAACTGCAGGATGAAAGCAATTTAATATCCCATGATAATACGATAATTGGAAACACGGTTCTTTATGGTGCAACTTCTGGAAATTTATATGCTGCTGGACAAGCAGGCGAAAGATTTGCAGTTAGAAATTCTGGAGCTACAGCAGTTATAGAAGGATGTGACTCCAATGGTTGTGAATACATGACTGGCGGTAATGTGGTAATTCTTGGAGAAGTCGGAGATAATTTCGCTGCAGGGATGACAGGTGGCATGGCATTCGTTTATGATCTAAGCAACAAATTTGAAAAAAAAGTTAATCCAGAGAGCGTTGTTTGGCAAAGACCCGAAACGGAATTTTGGAAAAGTTTTATTAAAGATTTAATTTCAAATCATGTCAAAGAAACAAATTCAAATTTTGCGAAAAAAATATTAGAGAACTATGAAAATGAAATTACAAACTTTTTTCAAGTATGTCCAAAAGAAATGTTAGACAAACTTGATAATCCTATTACTTTTAAGAAAACTTTAGGTATTGCAAGTTAGAGGAAAGTTAATCTTGATGAAATACAATTTTATCTAACTCTTTATTAATTTTTTTTAAACTAAATTTATTAGATAAGCTGTGATCGCCGTTTTTAATTACTAAAATTTTTTTCTTAGCTTTATTAAAAATTTTTAAAATTTTTTTAGAATAAGTTATCGGAACAACTTCATCTTTTGAGCCATGTATCATTGTAACGGGTATTATTATCTTATATTTATTATGCAAAACCTTATTTTTTCTTCCATCTTTAATTAATTGATGTGTGATAGGATATACATATTCACCATGCTTTAATTGGTAAATTCCTTTTTGAATAATTTCTTTTTTGATTTTATTAGAAAACTTTTTCCACATTAAATGTTCTAAAAATTCAGGAGCAGATCCTATTCCCAAAAAACCTTTGATTTGATTATTAAAATATTTGAATTGGTTTAAAGACAACCATGATCCCATGCTTGACCCAATTAGAATAAAATTTTTTTTTTTTATTATTTTTTTTATTGATATTCTCACCTCTTCGGTCCACTTCGAGATGTTGCTTCTTGTGAATTTTCCTGAAGATCTACCGTGGCCAGAATATTCAATTGCCAGGAAGCCTAATTTTCTTTTTTTACAATATTTTAAAAAATTTTTGGGCTTATCTCCTTCTATATCAGACATAAAACCATGCAAGAAAACTATAGATAAATTTGAATTTTTATTATTGGATAAATATCTCAACTTTTTGGATTTAGAAATTTTTAAATACTTAAAATTACTCATAAAAATTATTTGAATATTGTGATATTATATTGCTTTATTAAATGCCATCTAAATTAAAAGTTTTACAAGTTATTCCAAAGCTAGGTTATGGAGGAGCGGAAACAGGCTGTTATGACATTGCACATTATTTATATGAAAATGATTGTAAATCATACATAATTACTAGCGGAGGAGAATTAATAAAGTTTGTAAATAAGAAGAAAGTAAAACTAATAAGACTTCCCGTTCAATCAAAAAATCCAATAATAATGTTATTGAATGCTTTAATAATTTCACTAATTATTCTTTTCTTTAATATTAATGTAGTGCATGCAAGAAGTAGAGCTCCTGCATGGTCTTGTTTATTAGCGACAAAAATAACAAGAAGAAAGTTTGTTACAACTTTTCATGGAACATATAATTTTAAAAATAAATTAAAAAAGTTTTACAACTCTGTAATGGTAAGATCGAATTTGATCATAGCAGGATCTAATTTTATTTTTTCACATATTAAAGAGAAATACTCTGATTATCTAAGTTCAGACAAAAAATTATTAGTAATTTTTAGAGGCATCAATACTGATTATTTTGATTCTTCAACAACATTAGAAACAGACGAAGATAATTTATTTAAATCTTGGCAAATACAAGTTGGAAAAAAAATAATATTATTTCCTGGAAGACTAACAACATGGAAAGGTCAAGAAATGTTTTTAGAAGCGCTCAATAAAGTTAATATACATTTGGGTCATGAAGCTTTTACTGCGGTAATATTAGGAAGTGATCAAGGTAGGGATCTTTATAAAAAAAAACTAATAAGATTGGTAGAGCAATATAGATTAACTAATCAAGTTATATTTATAGAAAATTGTAATCACATGCCTCTAGCTTACAAAATTTCAGATTTTGTAGTATCAGCATCAATTGAACCAGAAGCTTTTGGACGAATTTCTGTTGAGGCCCAATCTATGCAGAAACCAATTTTAGCAAGCAACTTAGGAGGATCAAAAGAAACTATTATAGATAATAAAACTGGACTTTTATTTGAGGCAGGTAATTCAGAAGAAATGTCAAAAAAGATTATTGAACTATTAAATCTTGATGAAAGTACACTAAAGCAAATGGGTATTGAAGGTCGAAAAAATGTGATAAATAAATTTAATGTTGAAAAAATGTGTTTTTCTACTTATTCAGAGTACAAAAAACTATTTAATTAAATGCTTAATATAACTCTTCCTGATGGAAAAAAATTTGATTTTTCTAATAGTATAACAGGGTTAGAAATAGCTGAAAAAATAAGCAAGTCACTTTTAAAACAAGCTCTTGTTATGAGTGTAGATGGCAACCTTAAAGATTTAGATTTTAAAATAACAAAGGACTCTTCTGTAAAAATTTTTACATCTAAAGATAAGGAAGGTCTCGAAACAATAAGACATGATACTGCGCATATTTTAGCAATGGCTGTTCAAGAACTTTTTCCAGGCACACAAGTAACAATAGGTCCAGTTATAGAAGACGGATTTTATTATGATTTTGCAAGAAAAGAACCTTTTACCAGTGACGATCTAGATAAAATTGAAAAAAAAATGAAGGAGATAGTTGATAGAGATGAAAAAACTTATCGTGAAGTATGGAAAAGAAATGATTCCATAGAACACTTTAAAAATAAAGGAGAAATATATAAAGCTGAAATTATAAAGAGCATACCAGAAGATGAAGAAGTATCAATTTACTTTCATGGTAAATGGCATGATCTCTGTAGAGGTCCACATTTAACTTCAACTGGAAAAATTGGAAAATATTTTAAGTTAATGAAAGTTTCAGGTGCTTATTGGAGAGGTGATTCCAATAATGAAATGTTGCAAAGAATTTATGGAACTAGTTGGTCATCGCAAAAAGAATTAGATGAATATCTAAACAGAATTGAAGAAGCAGAAAAAAGAGATCATAGAAAATTAGGTAAAGAAATGGATTTATTCCATTTTAGAGAAGAAAGTCCTGGTTCGGTTTTTTGGCATGAAAAAGGATGGAATCTTTTTCAAAAATTAATCTCATATATGAGAATGAAACAAGATCTTGCTGGCTATAAAGAAATAAATACACCTGAAATTTTAGACAGGTCTTTATGGGAAAAATCTGGACACTGGGAAAAATTTGGCGCAAACATGTACACCTCAACAACACCAGATGAGAAAGTATTTGCAATTAAACCAATGAACTGCCCTGGATGTGTTCAAATTTTTAATCAAGGTTTAAAAAGCTATAGAGATCTACCTTTAAAAATGTCAGAATTTGGTAAGGTTCACCGTTATGAGCCATCAGGAGCTTTGCTTGGTTTATTAAGAGTAAGAGCATTTACACAAGATGATGCACATATTTTTTGTACCGAAGATCAAATTACAGAAGAATGTTTATCTGTAACTAACTTAATATTAGAAATTTATAAAGACTTGGGTTTTGAAAATATAATTTTAAAATATTCAGATCGTCCAGATTTAAGAGTTGGTGATGATAGTGTTTGGGATAAAGCTGAAGCAGCTTTATTAGAGGCAATCAAAGTAACAAAGTTAGAATATTCAATAAATAAGGGAGAAGGAGCATTTTATGGTCCTAAAATAGAATTTGTTTTAAGAGACGCGATCGGAAGAGACTGGCAATGTGGAACTCTGCAGGTTGACTTAAATTTGCCAGGAAGACTTGGAGCTTCTTACGTTGATAAAGATGGAAATAAAAAAGTACCAGTTATGCTTCACAGAGCATTATTTGGCTCATTAGAAAGATTTATTGGCATTTTAATTGAACATTACGCAGGTAAATTACCTTTTTGGATATCGCCACTTCAATCTGTAGTGATACCTATTTCAAATGATTTTGATGAATATGCAAAAAATGTTTACCAACTACTTAAAAAAGAAGGAATCTCAACTGAAGTAGATCTTAAAAATCATAATTTAAATTATAAAATAAGAGAGCATTCGTTAACAAAAGTACCATTATTGTTAATTTGTGGAAAAAAAGAAGTTGACACTAATACCGTAACCATTAGAAGATTGGATTCTGATAAACAAGAAAATATGGAATTAGAAGAATTTCTAAAAAAATATTCTGCTTTAAATAAAATGTCTTCAATTTAAGTGGCAGACTTTAAACGAAATTATTTTCAGAAAAGAACAAAACCGAGAGGTCCCAGATCAAACAACAGAATAACTTCGTCCGAGATTCAAGTTATTGCAAGTGATGGAGAAAATCTTGGAATATTGAATTTACATGATGCAATTAATCGTGCAAGAGAAAAGGGACTTGATCTAATTGAAATTGCCCCAAATGTAAAGCCTCCAGTTTGCAAAATAATGGATATGGGGAAGTATAAATATGATGCACAAAAAAAAGCAAATAAAGCTAAAAAAAAGCAAAAAAAAATTGAACTTAAAGAAATAAAATTAAGGCCAGTTACCGAGATTCATGATTATTCATTTAAAATGAAAAATGCTCAAAAATTTTTAGCCAAAGGAGATAAAGTTAAATTTACAATTAGATTTAAGGGAAGAGAACTTCAACACTCAAGTCTTGGTAGCGACTTAATGAAAAAAATAAAACAAGACATCCAGTCAATTGGCAAAGTAGAGTTGCAACCAAAGTTTGATGGGAAGCAAATGATCATGATTATTCAACCTTTATAAGGCATATTTCTAGTTGTAAAATAATATTAAAATTTGTA
>CAJXDV010000021.1 GCA_913052435.1 uncultured Pelagibacteraceae bacterium | reverse complement strand
GAAAATCAATTTTTTGTCCTAAAACTGTTGTAGAAATATCTATATTGCCAACATCAGCCAAAACATCTGGAATTAAGTCACAATCATTAAATGCAGCAGTATTTCGGTCTAAAGTTATCTCGTCATCTGCGCCACCATCAATATAGTTATAGATGGGAGATGGTAATTTCCTTCTTGCTAATTCTCTAAAATCATTAAAATTATGACAATTTTTTAAATTCATTATACTTTTTAATACTTTTTAATACTTTTTAATACTTTTTAATACTTTTTAATACCTTTTAATGAAATTGAACATGTAACTATTTGCCCCTGGGTTCTTGTCTCCTAAGCTAGCATTGGATATATGATTATAAGAAATTCCTAATTCACTGTTAGGAGATAACTCTAAGGATAGCTGTATTTCACTTTTAAATTCTATAACATGTCCTAAGTCTTTCCCGTCTCCTTCGCTATATAAACCTGGTGTAAAACTTGGTGTGAAAGTTAAAGATCCTGACTGATATGGAACTTGAAAACCTGTATAAACATAACCAGCATTATCTGCGGTTATCATTACGCCTGTTACTGGTTGGAGAGTGCCTATAAAAGTTTCTTTATACAAGTTTTCATTAATATGCTGAACTCCAAATAAGGTTGACTTTGCTCCATCATCGCTAAAATCAAATGTTCCAGTATAAAAACTCCATTTATTTCCTGAAGTATTATCCCCAGCACTTGCAGAGCTGAAGAATAAAACAAAAAAAACAATAATTGCCTTATTTAATTTCAACATAATAATAGTTTCTAACTACTTTATAGATACTTTTCTAATAATTAAAATACCGCCAAAAACAAATAAAATCAAAGGTAATAACCAAAGTAAAAAAGTATTTTTATTCAATTCAGGATCATAAATGATCCAATCTCCATATTTTTTTGTAAGGAATTCATAAATTTCATTTTCTGTTTTTCCTTCATCAATTTTTTTTTGAATGAGTGTTTTCATACTAATTGCAAAATCAGATTGTGAGTCATAAACTGACTGTCCTTGACAAATCAAGCATCTTAAATTTTTTGAAATTTTATTAACCTGGTCTGTATCTTGTGCTCTTAAATTATTTACTAAAATTAAAGAAAAACCAATTATAATTATAAATAATTTAAATTTTTTCATTATTAACTATTTTGACTATCTCTTTAAATTTTAAATCGTCTAAGGGTCCAATAAATTTTTTTATTACTTCGTTAGTTTTTCTATTCACTAAATAAGTTTCTGGAACTCCATAAGCTCCTAGCTCTATTGATATTGTTCCATCAGGATCAATTAAAATTTCTGAATAAGGGTTGCCTAAATCTTTAAGAAATTTTTTAGCATTGATTTCTTTGTCTTTATAATTAATTCCAATAATATTAATATTATTTATTTTTTGTAAATTTATCAAATAGGAATGTTCATTTCTACAAGGCAAACACCATGATGCCCAAACATTTATTAATGAGAAGTTATTTTTATCTATTAACTCTCCCAAGGAAATTTCTTTATTTTTATAAAGCGTTCTTGCTGTTAGTTTTGTTTCAATTTGATTTAAAATACTATTCGGTGAATAGCTATTAGGTTTATCTAAACCCTTTAAAAAAACTAGAAATAAAAATAAACCAAATAAAATAATGATTATAAATTTAATGTTTTTAATCATTTTTTTTTAAAGTAACCCAATATACCACCAACAAATATAAGAATAACAGATAACCAAATCCATATCATCAAGGGTTTGTGTTGATATCTAACGTTATAATATCCATCATCCTTTAAAACATTAAATACCAAAAAATTGTCTGAATAAATTGTCGAAATTATATCCGCTTCACTAGTTAAGGTTTTTGGTTGATTATAAATTCTTATTTCTGGTTTTAAATTTAAATTACCTCTATCATCTGATATATTAAATTCACCTGTCAATGATTGATAGTTCAACTCTTGAGTAATTTTTAAATTTTCAAATTTTATAATTTTATTCATAAATTTTCTTTCGTCACCTACCTTCATATTAGATGAATATTCTTTTGCGAGAACGCCATTAAACAAAATGCTAAGAATAAATAAACTAAATCCAAAGTGGGCTATTTTTTGAGACAAAGTTGATTTTCCTGAAAAAAAATCTCTGATTGTCAAAAAAAATAAAAAAAAACCTAAACCAAACATTGGAACTGAAAATAAATAAGAAACTCCGTAACTGGTAGTAAATAAATATGAAATTAAAATTGAAATGAACAAAAAGATAGGCTGTTCTAATTTAATTTTATTAATATGATCCTTAACCCATTTTAAATTTGGTCCAATTGCCATAAATAGCAAAAAAGGTATCAAAAATGGTAATATTAATTTTTGATAAAATGGTGGCCCAATAGAAATTTTCGATCCATTAATTACTTCTAATAAAATTGGGTATACAGTTCCGATTAAAACAACCGAAAGGAAAAACATCATAAACCAGTTATTTACAAGCATGGCTGTTTCCTTGCTTATTAAATAAGTACGTATTGAGCTATTAGAAATATTTTTTTGATAAATAAAAAAAATAATTATAGCTAAAAAAATTAAAAAAAATAGAAAGCACAAAATAAAAACACCTCTAGAAGGATCGTTTGCAAATGTATGTATAGAATTTAAAATTCCTGATCTTACTAAAAAAGTACCACTCATACTTAGTGAGAAAGTGGTTATAGATAAAATTATCGTCCAGGATTTAAATGTATTTCTCTTTTCAAGGACAACAATTGTATGAAGCAACGCAGTTAAACAAAACCATGGCATCAAAGATACATTTTCAACTGGATCCCAAAACCAAAAACCTCCCCAACCTAACTCATAGTAAGCCCAAATAGATCCTAACATAATTCCGATTGTTAAAAATATCCAAGAAATAATTATCCATTTTTTTATATGACTTGCCCAAACTTTATTTACATTTCCACAAACCAAGGCAGCCAAAGATGCAGAAAAAATAATGGATGTGCCAACATAGCCTATATATAAAATCGGCGGGTGTAATGCTAATGCCGGATCTTGTAATATTGGATTTAAGCCCGTTCCTTCTTTCGGAATTGGAAATAAATTTATAAATGGATTTGATGTGAAAAGAATAAACAACAGAAAACCAAATATAATTACTTCCTGAAATGTTAATGTTAATAATCTATATTTTTTAGGTAGATTTTTTGAATTAATTAAAAATATAAATAAAAAAAAAGTTAAAACTAATAACCATAAAAGTAGGCTTCCTTCATGATTGCCCCATGTTCCAGAAATTTTATAAAATAATGGTTTGGTGGTATGTGAATTATTATAAACAGTCTTATTACTAAAATCTGAAACTATAAATGCGAAAACTAAACTAATAAAACTTATTAAAACCATTAAAGATTGAACTGACAATACTGAAAATATTTTACTATCTAGATTTTTAGAAGAATTCCTAGTTAATCTATAGGATTGAAAAATTAAAAATATAGAAGCAATAAGTGCAATGAATAAAGAATAATTTCCAACTTGATTAGCCACTAATTGTTTTCCTTTAAAGCTTCTTCAACTTCTGGAGGCATATAATTTTCATCATGTTTTGCTAAAATTTTTGTTGCCTTTAGATAATTTCTATCTTCTAAGAAACCTTCGGCTACCACTCCTTTTCCTTCTTCGAATAAATTGGGCACCGATCCTTTAAAACTAACTATTAACTCATTTTGAAAATCAGTAATTATAAAGCTAATTTCTAAGTCATTTGTTTTAATTGAGTTTTTCTTTACCATTCCGCCAACCCTAATTTTCTTATTTTCTAGTTCTGCTAGATTTTTAACTTCAGTGGGAGATTTAAAATATACAACATTTTCCTCGAGAGATTTGAAGATAAGAAAAGAGGTGAGTACTACTGATAAAAAAATTAATAATATAAATAAGGCTCTTAGTTTAACTTTTTTGCCATACATGAAGCTAAAAAGTTAAATTTTAGAAACAGAAGTATTTGCTAATATTTCTCTAAAAGTTTCTTGTTTTTTTGCAAACTCAATTTTTTCAGATGCTAAATTTCTAAATTTCATTTCAAATTTTTTCTGCTCTTTAGCCAACTGTAGTTTTATTACTGAGTACAAGATCCCAAAAATACTAAGAGTGAATACAAATGATGACCACACATAAACTCCATAGCCATTCATTAATAAAATCTCATTTATCATAATCTATCTAATCCTTTATTTTTAATTTTTATCAGTTCTGTATTATATTTCATTAAAAATATCAAAACTGAAAAAAGTGCAAATGCCGCAGTCATTAAGCTCAAAGGAAGTAACATTGATGAATGAATTGTTGTCTCTTCTAACAAATTAACAGAACTTGGCTGATGTAAAGTTGACCACCAATCAACTGAAAACTTAATTATAGGAACATTTATTAAGCCCAATATAGCAATAATTGAACTTACCTTTATTGCTTTGTCATTCTGATCGATGATTCTCCAAGAAAGAATGAACATCAGATAAAATACAGCAAGTAATAACATTGATGTAATTCTGGCATCCCAAGCCCACCATGTGCCCCAAGTTGGTTTGCCCCAGATAGAACCTGTAACAAGCGCAATTATATTAAATACAAATCCCGAAGGTGCTAAGCTTTTAGTAATCAACGAAAAATTTTTATTTTTAAAAATTAAAATTACAAAAGATAAAATTGAAATTATAGAAAAGATTCCCAAAGAAATCCAAGCGGCAGGAACATGAACATACATAATGCGCACAGAGTCGCTTTGTTTATAATCCTCAGGAGAAAAAACTAATGCTTCTAATAATCCTATAACCAGAACTACAAGAAAAAGAATAAGAATATATTTCTGCAATCTATTAATTATAAAAAATATTTTGGTAGGATTAATATTATTAAGCATTCTCTACACTCTATAACACAATTTTGGGTGAATAAAATTTTCCAATACTCATTCTGACCAAGAACACTGAGGGAGACAAATAAGGGAATAATGTAGCATCCTTGATCAGAATATAATTAATAATAAAATAAAGTTATGACCAAGATTTGTAACAATTGTGTTGAAATATGGGCTTGTTTAATTTGAAGGCTTAAAATAACTTGAACCTTTTCTACCAGAAAAAATCTCATTTATTAATGGATGTTTGATTGGTTCATCTGAGTTATCTGCTAATAAATTTTGTTCTGAAACATATGCTTCATAAGTAATCTCATCATTTTCAGCTAGTAAGTGATAGAATGGTTGATCCTTTCTTGGTCTCACATTCTTGGGAATGGATTGATACCATTCTTCTGAATTATTAAACTCAAAATCAACATCATAAATAACTCCCCTAAATTCAAAATGTTTATGCTTTACAATATCACCTATTGAGAATTTTGCTTTTTGAATGCTCATAAACTAAATATGGATATTTGAATAAAAAAATCAATAAAAAAAATATGATTGTTTTGTTAATCTGTTAATATGTAGCAGTGAATAAATCTCTTATAAAATTTGTAACTGATATTGGTCCATTAGTAATCTTTTTTTTATTCTACTATAATAATGACAAGAATTTAAAAATTGCAATTCCGCCACTAATAGTTGCAACTATAATTTCAATTTTGATCGTTTGGATTTTAGAAAAAAAAATTCCAATGATTCCTTTATTGAGCGGTATATTAATTACCTTATTTGGTGGTCTTACCATTTATTTTGATAATCCAGTTTTTCTTTATATGAAACCAACAATAATTAATGTTTTATTTGCTCTGGCTTTATTATTTGGAAAATTTTTTACACAAGAGCCTGTTCTTAAAAAAATATTAGGAAAATCTATGCCCCTCAATGACGAAGGTTGGAGAATATTGAATAATAGATGGATGTATTTCTTTTTTTCATTAGCACTTTTAAATGAAATTGTTTGGAGAACACAATCAGAAGAATTTTGGGTAAATTTTAAAGTATGGGGATTGTTACCAATAACCTTTATATTTACAGCATTTCAGATTGGATTAATCAATAAACATAAATTGAATGAATAGAAACTTAAAGTTAGTAATCAATAACTCTTTAAAAAACTACGAAAATAAATACTTCTTTGAAAAAAAAGAACTCAAAGTAATTCTAGATCTTTATGCCAAAATGGTTTCTGAAGGATCTTGGAAAGACTACGGACTTTCAATTTCTAGCAAACAAGTAAGTTTTAGTGTTTTTAAGAATGCAGCAGAAAATGCAATGTATAAAATTTGCAAAAATTTTAAACCTTATAACCAAAATCTTAGGTATTTAATTACAGACACTAATGGAAAAATTCTAAAAAATTCTTACGAATTAAAATCTCTAATAAATAGTACTAATTGGAAGAGGTTACAGAAATAAATTATCTTCTTTGACCAAATAATCTTAACAACATAATAAATAGATTAATGAAATCTAGATACAATGTTAATGCACCCATTACTGCTTTTTTACCCATTAGTTCACCTGAGTCTGAAGCTGCATACATATTTTTTATTTTCTGCGTATCGTAAGCCGTAAGACCTACAAAAATTAAAACACCTAAGATTGAAATAACAAAATACATCATTGAAGATTTTAAAAATATATTAACTATTGATGCAATTATAATTCCAATTAAGCCCATCATTAAAAAAGATCCAAGTTTAGTTAAATCTCTTTTTGTTGTATAACCATAAATGCTCATCGCACCAAAAGTTGCAGAGGTTATAAAAAAAACTCTAGCAACGCTTGCTCCTGTATAAATTAATAATATCCAAGATAATGATAATCCCATTAATGCTGCAAATATCCAAAAAACAGTTTGAGCTTTTGCTACACTCATTTTATTAATTCCAAAACTCATATAAAAAACTATACCTAATGGAGCTAACATCACTATCCATTTCAGTCCTGAGAAGAATAGTGCATTTCCTAAACTTGTAAATCCAGCTATTGCCCCACTGGCATCTGTTACTACAGACATTTTAAATGATAAAAGCGCAATAATTCCTGTGAGCAACACTCCAGTTGCCATATAATTATAAACTTTAAGCATGTAGGCTCTTAAGCCTTCATCCATTACAACAGTTTGTTTTGCTGTCGTTGATCTATTAAGTATGTTGTTTCTGTTAAATTCCATAACCGTTATATAGTAATTTTTTTATATATTTTCAAGCAGTCAAAAGTCAAGTAACAAATAGTTAATATTTATGAATTATCGAAAGTTAGGAAATACAGACATAGATGTCAGTACAATTTGTCTAGGAACCATGACATGGGGACAACAAAACACTATGGAAGAAGGTTTTGAACAAATGGATTATGCTTTGGAAAATGGAATAAATTTTTTTGATGTAGCAGAAATGTATCCGTCACCAAGCAAAAAAGAAACTTATGGCGATACAGAAAGAATAATTGGAAATTGGTTTATTAAAAAAAAAATTAGAAATAAAATTATTTTAGCTTCAAAAATTTCTGGACCTGGAATGTCTTATATTCGTGGGGGAGGTCTTCAGTTTTCAGAAAAAAATATTTCTACTGCTATAGAATGCAGTTTAAAAAGATTAAAAACTGACTATATAGATTTATATCAACTACATTGGCCTGAAAGAAAAACTAATTTTTTTGGAAGATTGGGATATGAACACAAAGAAGACTCCGAAGATTGGAATGATTTTGAAAAAATATTAATAACGCTCGAAAAATTTATCAAACAAGGAAAGATCAGATATATTGGTTTATCAAACGAAACACCTTGGGGATTGTCAAAATTTTTAGAAATTTCAAAATTAACAAATTTGCCAAAAATGATGTCTATACAAAATGTTTACAACCTACTCAATAGAACTTACGAAATAGGTTTGGCCGAAATTTCGATTAGGGAAAGAAGTGGACTGCTAGCTTATTCACCTCTTGCAGGAGGTTTTTTAAGTGGAAAGTACAGGAATAACAATTTGCCAGAAAATTCAAGACAGAAACTATTTTCAGAATATTATACTAGGTACAGTAAACCTCATGTTTCAAACATAATTGAAAAGTATTTTAATATTTCAAAAAAATACAATTTAAATTTTGCTCAAATGTCAATTAAGTTTTGTGAAATTCAAAAATTTATAACATCTGCAATAATTGGAGCAACTACTATGGAACAGTTGAAAACAAATATAGAAAGTGTAAAAGTTAATTTAGACGACGAGGTAATAAAAGAAATCAATGAAGTTCAAAAAATATATTCAAATCCATGTCCTTAATTAATAAAATTTTATATAAATCATTTATTTTTTTAATTCTTTCTACCTCATTTGCTCAATCAGAAGAGTTAAAAAAATTAGGAAAATTTAAAGACTGGGAAGCAATTATGATTTCGAATGAATCTGGTAAGATTTGTTTTGCACAATCTAAGCCTGTTCTTCAGTCACCAAAAAAAGGTGATAGAGAAGCAAGATTGTTTGTAACCTTTAGACAAGATGATAAAATTTCAGATGAGGTTAGCACTACATCTGGTTATGAATATAATAGTCAAAACTCTATAATCGCATCCTCTGGAAAATCCAAATACGAATTTGACATTGATCAAGATAATTTTGCATGGATATCAAGTAACAAAATTGAAAAAAAAATAATTAAAAGAATGAAAAAAGCCTCAAGAATTATGATAACTGGATACAATCAATCGGGTTCTCGAACTATTGATCATTATTCTCTAATGGGATTTACTAAAGCCTACAACGCTGCAAAACAAAATTGCACTTAAAATAATGAAATTGAAAAAAAAAATTGTTCTTGCCTATTCTGGCGGGTTAGACACATCTATAATTCTTAAGTGGCTACAAGAAAATTATAATGCAGAGGTTATTACTTACACAGCTGATATTGGCCAAGAAATAGACAAAAAAAAAATAATTAAAAATGCAAAAAAATTTGGAGTTAAAAACATTATAATTCAGGATTTAAAAGATACTTTCGTCAAAGATTATGTTTATCCAATGATTAGAGGTCATGCTATTTATGAAGGTGTTTATTTATTAGGAACATCAATCGCAAGACCTTTAATTGCAAAAGATCAAATTAGAGTTGCAAAAAAATTTAAGGCTTATGCGGTATCTCATGGATCAACCGGGAAAGGAAATGACCAAGTACGATTTGAACTTGGATATCATTACTTCGATCCAAAAATAAAAGTAATAGCTCCTTGGAGAATATGGAATTTAAAATCCAGAACTGATTTAATTAATTATGCAAAAAAACACAAGATATTAGTTCCAAAAGATAAAAAGGGAGCTCCTCCTTTTTCTGTAGATGACAATTTATTTCACACATCAACTGAAGGAAAAATATTAGAAAATCCAAAAAATTCTGCACCGGAGTTTATTTTTCAAAGAACAATCTCTCCTGAAAAAGCTCCAAACAAAGCAACATATGTAACTATAAATTTTAGAAACAGTGACCCCATTGGTATCAATGGTAGAAAATTATCTCCTTCAAAACTTTTAGAAAAGCTTAATCAATTGGCTGGTAAAAATGGAATTGGTAGAGTTGATTTAGTCGAAAACAGATTTTTAGGCATTAAGTCTAGAGGTGTTTATGAAACGCCTGGTGGAACTTTATTGATTAATGCACATAGAGCAATTGAGTCTGTAACGCTTGATAAAGAAACAATGCACAAAAAAGATGCCATTATGTCAAGATATGCAGAGTTAATTTATAATGGTTACTGGTACTCAAAAGAAAGATTTAAGCTTCAAAAAATAGTCGATCAAAAAAGAAATAAAGTTAACGGTTCAGTTAAACTTAAATTATACAAAGGAAATATTACTATCCAATCAAGACAGACAAAAAGTAATGCTTATTCAATGAAAAAGGTTTCATTTGAAGAAAATAAAAATTTTAATAAATCAAACGTTGAAAGATTTATAAATTTTCACAAAAAAAAGTTAAGATAACTAATTGTTTAAAAATAATAAAATATATAACCAGGAATTAATTACCAAATCAGAAAATCTTACATTCAAAAAAACAAATAGTTTTGGTATTATGCAAAGAGCTGCCAATGTTTGTTCAAAATTTATATTAGCAAATTATAAACCAAAAAAAATTATAATTTTATGTGGTCCAGGAAATAATGGAGGAGATGGAATTTTAATTGCAAATAATTTGATAAAAAAAAATATAGACGTCATAATTTTTGCGCCAATTGGTTATGCAAAAAGCAAGGACTCGAAAAAAGCTTTTAGAAAATTAACAAATAAAAAAATAATAAAAAACGAGCTAAATATTAAAAATTGTGATTTATTTGTTGATGCGTTATTTGGATTTAATTTTAGTAGAAAATTATCAAATAAATTAAAAAAAATAATAAAAGTTATAAATTCAAAATCTTTTACTAAAATTGCTATAGATGTTCCGTCAGGAGTTTATTGTGATACTGGACAAATTGATAGTATTGCAATTCGAGCAGATAAGACTTTAACATTTCACAGGTTAAAACCTTGTCATGTTTTGCAACCAGGTAAGGATTTATCTAATACAGTCAAAATACTTGATATAGGATTAACAAACCTAGATAGCAAAACTAACATTAATTTAATAAAAACTCCGAAGCTCAAAGCTCTTTCTTCAAGTTCTCACAAATATAATCGAGGCGAAATATTTATTTTTGGAGGAAGTGAGATGGTTGGTGCTTCTAAATTAGCAACACTATCAGCTAGCCAGATAGCTTTTAAATCTGGTGTTGGTGTTGTTAAATTGTTAGTTAAAGATGAAAACAAAAATTTTTATAAATCTCATGTATTAGAAGAATTAATTGTTACATATTCAAATATTAAGGATATTGAGAAAATTGTAAAAAAAACAAATTCCACTTTTTTGTTTGGTTGTGGTTTAGAAACAAATAATGAAAACTCTAAGATTTTAGAGCTATTATTAAAAAGCAAAAGTAAATTAGTAATTGATGCTTCTAGTTTTTCTATTATTCAAAAAAATTTAAAAAAATATATTTCTTTATTAAAATCAAGAAAAGCTGACACAGTTTTAACTCCACATTTTGGTGAATTTAAAAAAATATTTAAAATTTCAGATAACAAAATAATTGATACAAAATTAGCTGCTATAAAAACAAATTCGACAGTTTTATTCAAAGGAAACGATACAGTAATTTCAGATAAAATAGGTCAAACTTATATAAATTATTTCTCTTCACCGCATTTAGCTACTGCTGGATCTGGAGATGTATTGGCTGGAATAATAGCCAGTCTAATAGCTCAAAACTATAAATCTTTAGATGCTACAATTATTGGCTGCTACCTTCACTCTCAATGCGCAATTAAAATAGATAAACCTTTAACTGCAAAAGATATAATAGATATTTTGCCGGATGTTTTAAAAAAATATTACTAAAAATTAATAATTAATTAATTATACGAAAGAATATTTATTAAAGAATTTGTTTCTCCAATTTTAAAAAGAATTGCATCTTCTTTTTTAAAACCATAATTTTCAGCATTATCTTTAAATCTAACCGGTGGTTCCATAATTGGCTCTAAAGACAAAACAAATGTACCCCAATGAGTTCCTAAAACTTTTTTACTGTTTAAATCTTTAGCTATTTGTAACGCATCTTCAGGTGTAGTGTGATAATATGTATGTTCAAACATTGGTCTGAAATCATAAGCACCAATGTTAATCATTGTTAAATCGATTGGACCATATTTTTCACCAAGTACTTTATAAATATTTCCATATCCAGTATCACATGCAAAAAATATTTTTTTATTTTTATACTCAATTAAAAAATTACCCCAAAGCGTTTTATTGGTATCTGTTAAGCTTCTTTTGGACCAATGAACTGCGGGTAACAAAGTTACTTTTAAATCTTTGCTAACTATGATTTCATCATACCAGTCCATTTCATTAACATCTTTATATCTGTATCTTGTAAAATACTTGCCAAGTTTTAATGGAACCAAAACTTTAGAGTCTTTAAATGGGAACCTTCTAATTGTACTCATATCTTGATGATCGTAGTGATTATGAGTTAATAAAAATAAATTAGTTTTTGGGATTTCATTTAATTTTAATGCTGGATTTGTATATCTTTTTGGACCAAAAAATAATGGTCCTGCATTTTTTGAAAAGACTGGATCAGTTATTATTACATTGTCACCCAACTTAATTAAAAAAGTAGCATGTCCAATCCAAGCAATATAGTCATTATTTTTATATTTTTCTAAATTTGAAAATACCTTCTCTTTTTCTTCCACAACCCATGATGGTACAGTCATATCTAATTTCTTTTTTTCTTTAATAAATTTGAAATATGAAAAATCACCGCTTTTAGGTCTCTCTGGACTACCTTCTGGATTTCTAAATGTTCCATCAGGCAAATGATGATAAGGTTTTTTTTCCATAGCAAACGTAAAGGAATTATAAATTAAGAAAATTATAATAAATATTCTTAACTTCATCTCTCGACATAATTAATTTTTTTGTGATCTTTTAAAACACTCGATAGTATTTTTTAATAAACATGCAATAGTCATTGGACCTACACCACCTGGAACAGGAGTTAAAGCTTTTGCAACTTTAGATACTTCATCAAACGCAACATCGCCAACAATACCTTTGTCGGTTTTATTAATACCTACATCAATTACAATTGCATCTTTTTTGACCCAATCACCTTTGACGAGCTCTGGTATACCCACTGCAGCTACAATGATATCTGCCTCTAGGCATTCAGCTTTTAGATCTTTTGTTTTTGAATGAGTGATTGTAACCGTACAATTTTCTTTTAATAGAAGTTGTGTCATTGGTTTTCCATTTAAATTTGATCTACCAACTACAACTGCCTTTTTTCCACTTAAATTTGGTTCAATTTTTTTAATTAATAAATAACATCCAAGAGGTGTGCAAGGCACTGAACTTTCATATCCTGATGATA
>CAJXDV010000020.1 GCA_913052435.1 uncultured Pelagibacteraceae bacterium | reverse complement strand
TCACAGGTACCGTGGGTTCGAATCCCACTCTCTCCGCCAAATTAATGTTCAAAAAAACCTTTTTTTGTTAAAAAATAGAAAATAAAAAAATTTTTAAAAAAAACATATAATTATTATTGATTTACCTTATTAATTTAAGCTTAGGTTGATCATATATTTTATTTAAAATTTAAAAAATGATATAAACAGTCATTTCCAGAAAAAATTATATGCCAAAAAATAATACCAATACTTATCAAGCAGACTCCATAAAAGTTTTAAAAGGTCTTGAGGCTGTTCGAAAAAGACCCGGAATGTACATTGGCGATACCGATGATGGAACTGGTTTGCATCATATGGTTTACGAGGTAGTTGACAACTCAATAGATGAAGCTCTCGCTGGATTTTGTAAAAATATTATTGTTGATATTAATGAGGATGGGTCAATCACCGTAAAAGATGATGGAAGAGGAATACCAGTAGATATTCACAAAGGAGAAAAAAAATCAGCTGCAGAGGTTATAATGACACAATTACATGCTGGAGGAAAATTTGACCACGACTCATATAAAATCTCAGGCGGCCTACATGGAGTTGGAGTATCGGTAACAAATGCTCTTTCTGAAAAATTAGAACTATACATTGAAAGAGATGGAAAAAAATATTTTATAGAATTTAAAAATGGAGAAGCTAAAGCTCCACTAAAAGTGGTTGGCAAATCAAAAGGTTCAGGAACAGAAATTAAATTTTTACCATCAAAAAAAATATTTTCATCAACAAAATTTAACTTTTCTATAATACAAAAAAGGATGCGTGAATTAGCATTTTTAAACAAAGGAATAAAAATTAGCTTAAATGATTTAACGCAAAAAAAACATAGAAATATAAAATTTAAATTTGACGGTGGAATTATAGAATTTGTAGAATTTCTAGATGATCAAAGGGAAAAATTAATAAACAAAAACAATAAAGACTTATTTAGAAAACCAATTTATTTCGAAGGTATTAAAAATAATGTCTTTGTTCAATGTTCATTAAAATGGAATGCTGGGTATAACGAAGATGTTTATCCTTATACCAATAATATTTACCAAAAAGATGGTGGAACACACCTATTAGGATTTAGAAACGCACTTACAAGGATAATAAATAAGTATACCTCTGAACAAAATTTACTTAAAAAAAATAAAGTTACACTTTCTGGTGATGATGTAAAAGAGGGTTTAACCTGCGTGTTGTCTGTTAAAATTCCTGATCCAAAATTTTCATCTCAAACAAAAGATAAGTTAGTATCATCAGAGGTTAGAAATATTGTAGAAAATATTGTTAGTGAAAAACTATCTATATGGTTCGATCAAAATCCATCTATATCAAAAATAATTTTAACAAAAATAATACAAGCTGCTGTTGCGAGAGATGTCGCTAGAAAAGCTAGAGAAAATGTTAGAAGAAAGGGAGCTCTAGATCTTACTGGCTTACCCGGCAAATTAGCAGATTGTCAGAATTCTAAACAAGATGGAACCGAACTGTTTATAGTAGAGGGAGATTCAGCAGGTGGATCAGCAAAACAAGGCAGAAATAGAGAATATCAAGCCGTATTACCTTTAAGAGGAAAAATATTAAATACATTTATCGAAGTGAATGGAAGCAAGAACAACGGAAGATCAAATGATTTAAGAACCAAAATATTATCAAAAATGATTTCTTCAAATGAGATCGTTACATTAATAAATGCACTAGGTTTAGACCCAAAAGATGAAGAAATAGATATAAAAAATTTAAGATATGGAAAAATTATAATAATGACCGATGCTGATGTAGATGGATCACATATTAGAGCACTTTTGCTAACTTTTTTTAATAACAAACCGTTCAATAAACTTATAGAGCAAGGCCACGTATACTTGGCCCAACCACCATTGTTTAAAATTAATAAAGGTTCTAAAGGAATTTATATTAGAGATGAAAAGGAGCTTGAAAGTCACATTATCAAAAACTCTAATAATATGAAAAAATTAAAAAAAGGATCAAAAGACTACGAGAAATGGATACAGTTTGAAAAATCTAAACTGAATATACAAAGATTTAAGGGGCTAGGAGAAATGAATCCAGAGGAATTATGGAGTACAACTTTAAATCCAGAGACTAGAAATCTTCTTCAAGTTCAATATTCAAAAAATTTACAAAAAGACCAAGACCTTATTCAAATATTAATGGGAAATAATGTTGCCGCAAGAAAAGATTTTATAGTAGATAATGCAATAAATGTTTTAAACCTAGATATTTAATAGATGGAGTTAAGCAGCACTTCTGATAATCATTTATTAAATAAAAATACTTACGTTAATCTCAGATGGATTGGTATAATTGGTCAATTTATTACAATAAATACTGTCAATTTTATTTTAAAATTTGAATTTAATTATATTTTATCTAATACGGTTATTTTTTTTGGAGCAATAAGTAATTTAGCATTAATATATTTCTATAAAGAAAATCAATTATCAGAGAGAACATCATTTTATTTTCTTGTTTTAGATATTATTCAACTTAGTTTTTTATTATTTTTAACAGGAGGAATTGTTAATCCATTTTCAATTTTTTTGTTAATACCGAGCATTTTTGCATCAACTAGTTTAAATTTAAAAATAAATATTTTATTAATTATCCTCACAATTATTTCTGTTATATTTATAACTTTTTTTCATGAGGAGTTGCCGCCGCCATTAAATAATTATATTATTAATAAATACTATTATTATTCAATACCCATAGCACTTATAGTGGCTTTGATATTTCTAAATTATTTTGCAATAACTTTTGGCAAAGAGTCAAGAGTTAGAAAAGATGCATTAGACAAGATACAAGAAGTAATATCAAAAGAACATGAGCTAGTTTCATTAGGAGCACAAGCAGCCGCAGCCGCACACTCTTTAGGAACACCGTTATCTACAATAAAAATTATTTCTCATGAATTATTTGATCAATTAAAAAATAATAAAAATTTTGGAAAAGATGTCGAACTATTAGTTAGCCAAGTGAACAGATGTAATGAAATTTTAAAAAAATTAACCCTCAATCCTACTATTGAGGATGATTTTATAGATAAGGATATAAGTTTGTACGATTATGTTAAAGAAATTGTAAGTTCTTTTGAAGAGATATCTGAAAAAAGTTTTTACATCGATATTGAACAAAATACCAATTCATTTGATATAAAGAAATCTGTTGAAATTGTGTATGGGATAAGAAATTTTTTAGGAAATGCAAACAAATTTGCCAAAAGTAACATTTTTATAGCAATAAAGAGCGATAGTGAAACTTCAGAACTAACAATAGAAGATGATGGTCCTGGTTTTTCAAAAGATATATTAAATAAAATTGGAGAACCTTATATTAAATCTTTAAGTTCAAAGGATAATAGTAAATCAGGTCTAGGTTTAGGTATCTTTATAGGAAAAACTTTACTAGAAAAAAATTATGCAAGACTTTTATTCAGAAATTCTGAAACAAGAGGAGGAGCTGAAATTAAGATAGAGTGGTTTAATAAAAATCTATTAAATATTTAATGAAGTTTTTTTTTATTATCAAATAATCCACTTAATTGACCAATCATAACATCGCCTAATTCTTGAATATCAGTGATTTTTATTGCTTTTTGATAATACCGCGAAACATCATGTCCAATACCAATTGCAAGAATTTCCACATCACTTTTGTTTTCTATAAATTTAACTATTTTTTTGAGATGTTTTTCTAAGAAATCACCGGAATTAACAGAAAGAGTAGAATCATCTACAGGTGCACCATCTGAAATTACCATAAGAATTTTTCTTTCTTCTTTTCTTTTTTTGAGTCTATTAAATGCCCAGGTAATTGCTTCTCCGTCTATATTTTCTTTTAATAAACCTTCCTTTAGCATGAGACCTAAATTTTTCTTTGATTGTCTCCAGTGAATATCTGCTGATTTATAAATTATATGTCTTAAGTCATTTAATCTTCCTGGATTTTTTCGTTTTCCATGTTTATTCCATTCTTCTCTACTATTGCCACCTTTCCAATTTTTGGTAGTAAAGCCAAGTATTTCTACTTTTACAGAACATCTCTCCAATGTTCTAGAAAGAATATCTGCACATAGTGCAGCAATTGTTATTGGTCTTCCTCTCATAGAACCAGAGTTGTCAATCAATAACGTAACAACTGTATCTTTAAATTCTAAATCCTTTTCTTTTTTAAATGATAATGAATTATAAGGATCAATTATAATTCTAGGTAATTTAGAACTATCTAATAATCCTTCTTCTAAATCAAACTCCCATGATCTATTTTGTTTTGCTAATAATTGCCTTTGTAACTTATTTGCCAATCTTGTAACTAAATCTTGGAAACCTACAAGTTGTTGGTCTAAATTTTTTCTAAGTTTTAAAATTTCTTCTGCAGTTTCCAATGTTTCAGCTTTTGCAATCTCATCAAACTCAGTAGTAAAAATATTATATTCTTTGTTTCTTATATTTGGGTTTATTTTTTGAATTATATTTTCAGAGCTTTGTTCTTCGGAGTCAGTGTCTACTAGTTGTTCATCCATTCTAAATTCATTTAAATCACAATCTGCATCTAGACCGTTTTGATCTTTATCTTGTTGTTTTTTTTCATCTTCCCCTTGTGTCTGATTTTGATTATCTTGATTATTGTTATTATTATTTTCATTTTCTTGTTTATCTTGTTTTTCATCATCATTTTCAGAGTTAAAGATCTCCATTTGCTGTAATATTTCTGAAAATTTTGAATTATATACTTCCTGATTTTCAAGATTATTATTCAAATATGATAAATGTTCATCAAAAGATGATTGAAAATCTTTTTCCCAAAAACTTAGTATTTTTTTTGATAATGAATTTAGTTTAATTCCTAAGAAGTTTTTTAGCATGTAAAGTTCGAAGGCTTCTGCTATTTTTACATTGTCTTTTGATTTTAATTGGTCTTTTCTTTTAAGTATAATTTTGTGAGAATAATTATCTTTTAAATTTTTTGATATTCCTTTCAACATTTTTGTTCCTAGCATTTCATATCTTATTTTTTCAGAGATATTATAAAGCAATCTGCAAGAAGAATTATGAGGTATGTTTTTTTGGTAAATATTTTTATCTGAAAATTTTCTTTTTAAAGCTTCAGAGTCTGTTTCAGCTCTTAGTTTAATATAATCTTCTCTAGTGCTTAGATTATCAAGTTCAAAAAAGTTATAGTTTTTTGAACTTAAGTTTTTTTCTTTTTCTATTTTAAAGTCGTCAGAAATTACTTTTATTGTTGAAATTAAAGCTTGTTTAAATTTTTCTTTTAAATTGTCTTCTTTATTCATTTATTTCTGACCAGTTATCAGCGACTCTGGCAAATCTTCCCCAAAACATCTTTGATAATATTCAGCAATAGTATTTTTTTCTAATTCATCACATTTATTTAAAAAAGTAACTCTAAATGCATATCCTGTATCTTTGAATATTTCAGAATTTTCAGCCCAGTGTAGAACTGTTCTAGGACTCATGACTGTAGAAATATCACCTGCCATAAATCCTTTTCTTGTTAAAGTTGCAACTTTAATCATATTTGAAACTTTTTCTTTACCTTTTGTGTTATTTAAATTTTTATTTTTTCCGACAATTATGTCCATTTCTTTTTCCATACTTAAATAGTTCAATATAGTGACAATATTCCATCTATCCATTTGTCCTTGATTTATTTGTTGGGTTCCATGATATAGGCCAGTTGTGTCTCCAAGCCCAACTGTGTTTGAAGTGGCAAAAAGTCTAAAATACTTATTTTGCTTAATTATTTTATTTTTATCTAACAAAGTAAAATTTCCTTCAGTTTCCAATACCCTTTGAATTACGAACATCACATCTGGTCTTCCAGCATCATATTCATCAAAAACCAGGGCAATAGGGTTCTGTATCGACCAAGGCAATATACCCTCTTTAAATTCAGTAATTTGTTTTCCATCTTTAATTACAATTGCATCTTTTCCAATTAGATCGATTCTACTAATATGACTATCTAGGTTAACTCTAATGCACGGCCAATTTAGTCTGGCTGCGACCTGTTCTATATGTGTTGATTTTCCAGTTCCATGGTATCCTGAAATTAAACATCTTTTGTTAAATGAAAATCCTGAAAGTATCGCTAATGTAGTGTCTTTATCAAATTTGTAATTTTTATCTATTTCGGGAACGTAGTCATTTTTTTTTGAAAAAGCCTCAACTTCCATATCAGTATCGATACCAAAAGTTTGATTTACTGAAATTCTTATATCCGGCTCTATATTTAAATTAGCAGTCAATTTTTTCTCTATAAGTATTTTTTAGTTGAGTGTAAGCTAAGGTTATTATTTTTAGTTTATTCTCAAACTTTTTATTTCCGGCATTCATATCAGGGTGAAATTTTTTAACAAGCTTTTTGAATTTCTCTTGTATTTTCTCCCATTTTAGACCTACAGTTACACCCAATATACCAAAAGCTTTTATATCAGTATTATTGAATTTAAATTTATTCATATAATTGAATTCATTATTAAAATTGAGTTTATTCATCTCATCTTTAAGAGCATTGTTCCATAAAACTTTGAAAAAATTATCTGAGGAACTAAAACTTTGTGTTGGTTTATGCCAAGTCATGTCCGATCTTAAAAACTCGATAATTTCTTGGTCATTCATTCCTGAAAAGTAATTCCAATTCTTATTAAATTCTTTTATATGTTCTAAGCAGAGCAATCTAAAATTTTTGCTATTATCTCTTTCTTTTGGGGCTTTATAGCGTCCTTCTACTGAACAATTATTCCAATCACATATATTTTTCATGTTATATAATACTTTATAATATGGATATTAATCAACTATCTACAATAATAAAAAAAAAAATTTTAGAACATAGAATTGTCAAAAGTGTTGAAATTGAAGATAAATCATTTCTGCATAAAGATCACAAATCAAACGAAAAAGGAAAGTTTCATATAAAATTAAAAATAAAATCAGACGAACTTAATAAAAAAACTAAAATTGAATCAAATAAATTTATATTCAAAATTTTGAATAAAGAAATGAAACTCCATATTCACTCATTGCAAATATTATTTATTTAGCTCCAAGATAAGAAACTTTTTTAATTTTATAGAATCAATTTGAAAATCTATTTTAATTTTTCCAAAATTTCTCATCAAAATTAGATTAATTTTATTTGAATTATTTTTTTTGTCAGATTTCATAAACATAACAATTTTATTCAAATCTTTTTTTTTAAATAATTGATAAAATTTAGGAAACAATCTAATTTTGTTAATATGATTATTAATTAATTGAAAATTTTCTCTTGATAATAGTTTGTTGACATTACTGAATTTAATTGCATTTTTAATACCCAGAATAACGGCTTCACCGTGATTAAGTTTTTTTGAAAAGTTTAATGAAGACTCATATGCATGAGCGAATGTGTGTCCAAGATTAAGTATTTTCCTTAATTTTTTTTCTCCTTCATCTTTTTCAACAATTTTTTTTTTTAACATACAACTATTAATTATTGCTTTTTCTATAAATGGAGATTTTAATTTCAAAATTTTTATTATATTTTTATCTAAAAAATTAAAATTTCGATAACTATCAATTAAGCTACTTTTAAGTATTTCAGCATATCCACATATAATTTCTCTTTGAGGCAGTGAGTTTAATATTTTGATATCAGATATTACCAATTCTGGTTGGTAGAAACTTCCTACTAAATTTTTTCCAAATTTATTATTTATTCCTGTTTTTCCACCGATTGATGAATCAACTTGTGATAATAATGTGGAAGGAATATTTATATATTTTATCCCCCTCTTAAATGTACTTGATGCAAAACCTACAACATCCCCCGTGATTCCTCCACCAAAAGAAATTATACAATCTTCTCTATTAAATCTGTTTTTAAATAAAACTTTATGTATTTGATTAACATTTTGATAATTTTTATTTTTTTCTCTAGCATTAAATTTATAAACAATTATTTTTTTTACTTTTAATTCTTTTATTAAAGTTGATTTAAATTTAGCTGGAATATTATTATCAATAACAATCAAGCACTTTTCAAAAGAGATGTTTTGTTTAGTTAATATATTTGAAATATTTTTTATGATGTTGTGCCCAATTATTATTGAATATTTTTTTGTTTTAGTATTGATTTGAATACTATGTGTTCGCATAAAGTTTAATAATTTTTTTTACAATTTGTTTTTTATCTAATTTATCACAATTTATTTTATGGTTAGATGAATTATATATTTTTGACCTATCAACAATTAGTTTTTTTATTTCTGAAGAATTTAATTTCATGGCCAATGGTCTTTTGTTGCTATTTTTAATCCTGTTTATCAAAATTTCGTCTTTCCAGTTCAACCAAACAGACATACAATTTTTTTCACATTGTTTTCTAATTATTGGATTGATATATCCTCCGCCTCCTAATGAAATTATCTTATTTTCCAATGTAAGATAATTTATTGACAAATCCTCTTCAAGTTTTCGAAAGTAACTTTCACCATTTTTTTTGAAAATATCCGAAATAGTTTTATTTTCACTTTCTTCAATTTTATTATCAATATCAATAAAATCCAAATTTAGTTTTTTTGATAATACTCTCCCAATTAATGATTTTCCAGATCCCATCATACCAATTAAAACAATGTTTTTTTTCGATTTCATGAGTTTCTATATTGATAAAACACAAATATGTCTTATTTTGAAATTACTTAAGTTATATGCAATTTACAAAAAATACAAGCAAAGGTAAACATGTAGGTGTAGTAAAATTTTTAACAAAAGTTGTTTTAGTTATTTTTGTATTTTTTTTAGGAGTAATTATACTTGATAAAATCGAATTTCCAGCCCCAAATAAAAAAATTGAAAAAATTATACCTAATGAAAATTTCAAAACAATTAAGTAAAATTTGCATTGTTTTATTAACATTTTATTTTTTAACACAAGTATCGTTTGCAGCGGAGCCGGTTGATATATGGGAAATTAAAAAAACAGATATTTCAAATGAAACCGATGTAGAAAATAATGAGACCACAAATACAGAAATAATCCAGGGTGTAAAAATTGAACAGCAAAATGAAAAAGTAATTATTAATCAAGAATTAGATTCGGCTGATGTAAAATTAGCAGGTCTATATGATCCTGCTGAAAATGGACTTAACATAGATATGTGGTCAAATAGTAACGGAGCTGAAATAACAAGTTCATTAGAAAAAATAAATTCAAAAAAATTGTCTAATTTTTCTAAGAAAATTTTAGATGTAGCTCTGCTTACAAACTCATATTTGCCTACAAATAATATTTCAGCAGAAGAATTTCTAAATTATAAATTTGAATATTTAATTAAAAAAAAAGACTTTGATTTAATAAAAAAATTTTTGATTAAAAACCCATCCTTAAAAAATAGCGATAAACTAGTACGTTTTTATGCTGATTTTCATTTATCTAATTCTCAATTGGATAAATCTTGCGAAATTTTTGAATATATAAATTTAGTTTATGATGACTACTTAACTAATTTTAAAATTTACTGTTTATTAAATCAAAATAAAAAAGAAGAAGCCCAACTTTTGTTTGACTTAAAATCTGAGATGGAATCAATAGATGATTTTTTTGTTAAAAAATTTAATGTATTAATGAGTTATGAAAAAAAAGATGACGTTTTATCGGACGAAAATATTCTTTATTTGCACTTATCCCACAAAACAATTGAGAACTTCATTTATGAACCAAAAATAGATACTCCAAGATTTATATGGAAATATTTATCTACTTCAAATTTACTTAAGGAAGCTGACTTAATTGATATAGAAGATGATGAACAGGTAAAACTCATTGAAAAAGCCACAAGTGAAGAAGTGTACGATGAAAAAGAATTATTAAATTTATACAAAAAATTTGAATTTAATATTAATCAGTTAATCAATGTAAACAAAATTTACAAACTTTTACCAGATTTTGAGGCAAGAGCTCTATTATATCAAAGATTACTTTTAACAGTCGATACTGAGCAAAAGCTAATTTTATCATCAAAATTAAAAAAATTATTTGATGACTCAAACTTGTCAAAAGCATTTGATGAAGAATTATCAAATACATTAAAGAAAATAGATGAAGAAGAGATTCCATCAAATTTTACAACTTTTTATAAAGAAAATAAAGAACCTGAAAAAGTTAAAGAATCAAAAATTAAATTTAACAACAAAATTCTGCACCAATCAAAATTATTAAACTATTTTTTAAATAAAACCAGTCTTCTAAAAGTTGAAAAAGAAACAAACGATTTATTAAAAAAAGTTAAAAGAAATAAAAAATATTCATTTTCCAGTAAAGATATAATGATGATTGAGTCATTAAAATCTGATGGTGTTAAAATATTAGAAAAATATGACGGTTTATATGAATATAAATCTAATATATCTACCGAAATTAACTCATTTATTGTTAACGGAGAAACAGGTTTAGTTTTGTTGAAATTAGTTGAAATAATAGGCAAAGATGAAGTTGAGAATCTAGATATAGAATCCATTAGTTTTGTTGTAGGAATAATGAATGAATTAAAAATAATAAGTTTAAGAAACGAAGTTTTATTGAAAGTTCTTCCTTTAAAAGTCTAAATTATATTATAAAATTAAGCATGGCAATTAAGACAATAATTACAGAACCTAACAAGATTTTGAGACAAAAATCAAGACCAGTTGAAACTGTTGGTGAAGAAGAGCGAAAACTCATGGATGATATGTTGGATACGATGTATCAGGCAAATGGAATTGGATTGGCTGCTATACAAATAGGAATAGCAAAAAGAATAATTGTCATGGATATTTCAAAAGATGAAAAAAAAAAAAATCCCATGTATTTTGTGAATCCTAAAATTAAGAATAAACATTCTGAAAATTTTACTTATGAAGAAGGATGTCTATCCGTACCAAATTATTTTGCAGAAATTGATAGACCAAAAAAATGTGAAGTTGAATACTTGGATTATAATGGTCAAAAACAAATGTTAATAGCAGAAGGCCTTCTTTCAACATGCATTCAACATGAACTGGATCATTTAGAAGGAATTTTATTTATTGATTATTTGTCAAAATTAAAAAAAACAATGATCATCAAAAAGCTATCAAAACATAAGGATAGACCAGATAGAATTATTGTTTAATCAATGAAATATAAAATAGTTTTTTTGGGTACACCAATTTTTGCTGTACCGACACTTAGATCGCTCCATACAAATGGTTATCCTATTTCGTGCGTATTTACTCAACCACCAAAAAAATCAAATAGGGGTCAAAAAATAAACAAATCGCCAATTCACGTAGCAGCTGAAGATTTAAATGTTCTAGTTAGAACACCCAGTAAAATAGAGCTAGATAAAGATTTTTTAAAAAATCTAAATGTAGATTTAGTTGTTGTGGTTGCTTATGGACAGATAATTCCAAAGTCTATCCTAGAACTAAGTAAAAATGGATATATAAATATTCATGCATCTTTACTTCCAAAATGGAGAGGCGCCGCTCCTATTCAAAGATCAATTTTAAATTTAGAAAAAACTACAGGCATTAGCATTATGAAATTAAATGAAAAATTAGACGAAGGACCTGTTTGTAATTCGTATAAACTCCAAATAAATGATAACGAAAATTCTGAAAGTCTTTCAGCTAGATTAGCCCATCTAAGTGCTGAAAAAATTTTAAAAAAAATGGATGAAATACTTGAAAATAAAATAGAATTTGTAGAGCAAAATCATCAAAATGCTACATACGCCAAAAAAATAGAAAAGATTGAAGGAAAAATAAATTGGAACGATGATGCTTTAAAAATAATTGGTAAAGTTAATGGTTTGTATCCAAATCCAGGAGCATGGTTTTTGTTTAAAAATGAAAGATATAAAATATTAAAAGCCGAACTATTAAATATTGATGGAGAAAATGGTGTTGTACTAGACGATGAATTAACTGTTGGTTGTGGTCAGAAAGCATTAAAAATATTAGAAATTCAAAAACAGGGCAAAAATGTCCAAAAATCAAAAGAATTTTTGTTAGGTAGCTTAATAAAAAGAGGTTCTATTTTAGAAAATGCATAGATATCAAATTTTAATTGAGTATGTTGGCAGTTCATTTGTGGGGTGGCAAATTCAAAAAAGAGGTAATTCAATACAAAAAACAATTCAATCAACATTATCAAAATTATTAAAACAGAAAATTACGTTACATGGATCGGGCAGAACAGATGCGGGCGTTCATGCTTTAGAACAATCTGCTCATTTTGATGTAAAAAATAAAATTTCAAATATTAATAAATTGATTAAATCTCTAAATTTTTTTTTAAATATAAAAATGATTTCAATAATTAATATTAAAAAAAGAAATCAAAAATTTCATGCAAGATATTCTGCAAAAGAAAGATCGTATTTGTATTTGATTCAAAATAGATTATCTCCCTCAATTATAAATAAAGATAGAGTATGGCATATTAGGAAAAAGTTAGATTTTGATTTAATAAAAAGAGGCTCAAAAAAATTAATAGGCAATCATGACTTTTCTACTTTCAGGGCTTCCAATTGTAATGCCAAGTTTCCCATAAGAACATTAAATAATATTATTGTAAGGCAATCTAAAACTCAAATTAAATTCAAATTCAAATCTAAATCATTTTTAAAAAATCAGGTTAGGTCAATGGTTGGCTGTTTAAAATTTATTGGTGAAAAAAAATGGAGTCTAAAAAAATTTGAAAATGTTATTAAATCAAAAAATAGAAAAAACTGTGCACCACCTGCACCAGCGCATGGACTATATTTAGAAAAAATTACCTATTAGATTTTTTTCTTTTGTCTTTTATTCTCCATCTAGATCCTTCTCTAACAATATAACCACAGCAATTATTAGAGCCGCATTTACATGGAAATTCTTTATAATTTTCATCAAAACTAAAACCATAATCGTATGAAAGTTCTTCATTTTTTTTTATATCTCGAATTGAACTAATCCAAAGTTTTAAACCTTTGCTTTCAACTTCACAGTTTGGATTACAGGAATGATTTATAAGTCTTGCAGTGTTATAAGTGAAATCACCATCAAGATCGTATTTATTATTTATATTAAAAAGATAGATTGCTTTTCCATTGTTAAATTTTGGATCTTTCTCTGTCTGTTTTTTAGTGATTATCTTTCCAATATAATAAATTATTTTTGTATCTTTTTTAATATCTTTGTTTGCAAAAAGACCTCTTCTATTAATATTTGATTTATTTTGTTTATATAATTTCACGATTATTATTTATTGAATTCTACAAGAGCGTTTACGTGAAAAAGAGCACTTTCTGCAAGTGCTTTTAGATCATAACCACCTTCTAAGATAGATACAACTTTGCCATTTGTAAAATTTTGTGTTGATAGCATTGTTCTTTTAGTAATTTCATAAAAATCTTGTGAACTTAAATGAATCTGTGCCAAAGGATCGTCCTTATGAGCATCAAATCCTGCAGAAAACATCATAAATTCTGGCTTAAATTCAATTAGTTTTTTAATTACATGAT
>CAJXDV010000019.1 GCA_913052435.1 uncultured Pelagibacteraceae bacterium | reverse complement strand
TCATCAATCAGGGGCGTTCTTAGATTTTTTTCATCAAAATTAATTTCTGCATTAGGTAATATTTTTTTTACGGTTTTCTCTAATTCTTCTCCTGTTACTGTTTGTGAGCCTGAATTATATGAGGAAAAATTCAATTTGTCCCTTAATGCAAGTCTCACAAGTTGTTCAGCGCAATCATCAACATATATCCAGTTATCAGTACTTTTTTTGGAAAAAGGCAAGTGAGCAGGTTCTCCGAGTGCTGGTTTTGCTGCAAAATCCTCAGCCCAATTTATAGCAGTATTTTGCCGACCATAACCAAAAACAACGGAAGGCCTAGTATAAGCTATGCTACAACCGTGCTTCTTTATGTATTTTTCGGCCATGAATTCATTCAATAATTTCATAACGCCATAAGTATAAAAATGCTGATCAATACCGCTATAATCATTTTCAGTAATCGGCCTTTGACCAAAATAAGATTGATTAGCTCCATAAACTGTTTCACTGCTTGCAAAAACTAATCTTCTTATTTTATGTTTTACAATCATTTCAAAAATAGATGTTGTACCAACAATGTTAATTTTGCTTGCCAATAGTGGATTGTTCTCACATATCATTCCAATGCCGTAGGCAAGATTTATAACACTATCAAAATGATATCTTTCAAAAATTGATTCAATATTTTCTAAATTAGTTATGTCCAATTTTTCAAATTTCAATAAATTCAAGTTATATCCCGCTGCCGTAAATTTTTCTTTGAGTTTGTCTTTATTTCTACCCATGTCCAAATCGGCTGCGACAATTTTTAAATTTCTTTTTGCCAACTGGAGAACAACTCTACTACCAATATAACCGGTTGCACCTGTAACTAAAATTGTCATATTTTATTATTATAGACAGTTGTAAGATTATTTATTCTAAATAAAAAATTTCATCCATCATCACCCATGAATTATTATCCTCATTTCCAGGAAATGGATTAAAACAACTTATCATTAAATTTGTCCATTTTTCAACAATAGGAATTTTTTGCATGTCTGCCATATCTTGATCAAAATTGCCCCCTTCATATTCTAGGTAACCAAACATAAAATCTTCTTTTAAAAATATACTATAATTTTTAACTTTTATTTTTTTTAATTCACTTAATACTTCAGGCCAGACATTTTGATGATTTTTTAAGTAAAAATCTTTTTTATCATCTTTCAATCTTACTGCCATTGCGTATCTTTTTACAGTCATAGATGTTCCTTAAAGTTAATATTAATAATAATGCAAGTAAATACAAGAAATATATCTTTTTTTTGTGCTTGATTATAAGCATATATTGGTTTTAACTCTAATGTTGATTATTTAGAAAAATTCTAATTTAATTTTTTAAGGAGGATTATATGAAAATAATTAAAAATATTTTATTAGTTATTTCCACTTTTTCTTTTTCTTTTGGAGCTTTGGCTGTGGATACAAGTTTTCCAAATGACAAAGTAACTATGTGGGGAGATTATAGTGGAATTACTTTGGATGTTAAACTTATAGGTGGAGCGCCATATGATCCACTTTATCAAGAAATGATACCTGTCTGGGAAGAAAAAACGGGAGGTAAAGTTAAAATCTTATCAAAGAAAAGTCACTTTGAGTTAGATAAAGAAATAAAACAAGATATTGCAGCAGGTAATATTAGTTATTGCGTTGTTTCTAACCACACTAGTTTTGCAACACAATATGGTGATATTTATAGAGATCTAAATGGAATTATTCCTGGTGATTATCTTGCAGAATTTGTACCACTTGTACTTGATCACTCAACAGTTGAAGGACGACTTGTTCAACTTCCTCAACACAGTGATGTGAGCAACCTTTGGTATATAAAAAGCATCTATGAGGATGCAGACAATAAGAAAAAATTTAAAGCTGAACATGGTTATGATTTAGCGCCACCAGAAACGTTGGATCAATGGAAAGAGCAAGCAATCTTTTGGTCTGATCCGCCAAATTTTTATGGAACACAATATGTTGGTAAAGAAGAGGCTATTACAGGTCGTTTTTATGAATTAGTAATTGCTGAAGGCGGCGCTTTGTTTGATGATGGATGGCATCCAACTTTTAATGATGAAGCAGGGCAAAGAGCTCTTCAATGGTTTGTTGATTTATATAATGCAAAAGCCGTACCAGCAGGAGTATTAAACTATCTATGGGATGAAACTGGTCTTGGATTTGCTAGCGGAACAGTTGCTCTCAACCTTGACTGGGGTGGATGGGGCGCTTATTTTAACAGTGCTGACTCTAAAATTGGTGGAGACGTAGGACTTGTTAGATTTCCTTTGGGATCGGGTGGAAAAAGAGGTGGCTGGTCAGGCTCTCACACCTATTCAATTCTTAACGGCTGTCCTGAAGAAAACCTAGACGCTGCCGCTTCATTAATATGGATACTAACCAATCATGAAGCACAAATGCATGAAGCAAGAGGAGGTAAACTTCCAACAATGACCAGAGTTTGGGATGATATTGCTAATGAAATGGATGCAGAAGGAAATGCATTTATGAGTAATCTTTTCTCTACATTTAAAGCTTCAATGGCAGAAGATGCATTCACGCCACCACTGATTCCTGAATGGATTCCTTTTTCAAATATTATTTTCCCTGAGTTGCAGGCAGCAATTGTGGGTGATAAAACAGTTAAGGAAGCGCTGGATGCTGCAGCCAAAGAAACTGACTTATTAATGCAAGACGCTGGTTATTATTAAGCATCTTTATTGACTACTCCTTATTTTTTAAGGAGTAGTCAAATTAATCTAAATTTTTTTCTGTTATGATGAGTGATCAAGAGACATTAATAAAAAATTTAAGCCAAACTTGGCCAATACCAAGCAAAACTAGTCCAATTATAATTATAGGGACAGGCGGAATTGTTAAAGATGCTCATTTGCCAGCATATAATAAAGCAGGTTTTGATGTAGCTGGGTTATACGATGTTGACAAAGATAAGGCTGACTTGCTGGCTAAAGAATATAAGATCAACACAGTTTTCAGTTCTTTTGAAGAAGCATTTGAAGATAAAGATTGTGTGTTTGATTTAGCTTTACCCCCAGCAAAACTCTTGGAAGTTGTAGAAAAGCTCCCTGAAAATATTTATGCGATTTTTCAAAAACCGCTTGGAAGAACTTTGCAAGAAGGTAATGAAATAAGAAAAATCTGCCATAGAAAAAATATAAAAGCATGTATGAATTTTCAATTACGATTTAGTCCGATTATGCTACCCGTCTATGAAGCTATTCAAAAAAATCTTCTAGGTGAATTAGTGGAGCTTGAAGTTCATGTAAATGTTCATACTCCTTGGGAGTTATGGCCTTTTCTAAAAACATTAGACCGCGTTGAAGTACCACTTCATTCAATCCACTATATTGATTGGATACGCTCTGTATTAGGAAATCCAAAAAGCTTGTATTGTCAATCTGTAAAACATCCTAAAGTGAAAGATTTAGCAGATTGTCGGACAAGCGCCATATTTAATTATGGCGATCAAGTGCGATGCTGCATGACCATAAATCACACACATAGTTTTGGAAGAAAAAATCAAGATGCATATATTAGATTGGAAGGCATCAAGGGTGCCGCAAAAATGAAACTAGGGCTTTTATTAGATTACCCGAATGGAGAACCTGAAGAATTAGAAATCATTACCGAAAATACCGATTGGATCAAAATTGATATAAAAGGCAAATGGTTTCCCGATGCGTTTATTGGTGTCATGTCTAATATGCAAAGATTTAAAAACGACGAAGATGAAAAACTCATTACATCTATAGATGACTCTATTGACACAATGGCGGTTGTTGATTCTTGTGGAATATCAAGTCAGTCAGGGGGATTACAGATAAGTTACGCTGATTAAATGAATAGAAAATTTCTCAGCAGTCCGATTATTTTAATTCTTCCATCTATATTAGCAATTGGTTTTGTAATAATTATCCCTCTAATATTTTCTTTTTATACGAGTTTTACTTCTTATAAATTGACACGTCCTGACAGTCTTTATAATTTTGTAGGTTTAAGAAATTATGAGCGATTAATTGATAATGTAAAATTCTGGAAAGCTTTCGGAAGAACTATTTTATTCTTAGCAATAGTTTTAAATTTAGAATTGTTGTTTGGACTAGGCATCGCACTTTTGATTAATAAAATAACATGGGGTCAAAGAACATTAAGAACCATAATGATGTTTCCAATGATGTTCTCACCAATTTTGGTCGGCTTTCAATGGAAATACATCTTTAATGATAATATTGGTTTACTAAATAATTTTTTATATCTCTTCGGGTATGAGTCTGCAATACCATGGCTTATTGGTAAAAAACTTGCAATGGGATCAATTATGGCTGCTGAAATTTGGGCAAATACAGCCATATTTTCCATATTATTATTAGCAGGGCTTTTAGGCATTCCAAGAGATCCAATTGAAGCGGCACGAGTAGACGGTTGTAATAGTTGGCAAGTATTTAAAAACATTACCCTTCCTTTTTTAATGCCATTTATATTTATAGCCCTAACAATTAGGTCTCTTGATGTTGGAAGAGCATATGACATTGTTCACATTATGACTGGTGGAGGCCCTGCAATGAGAACAGAATTAATTTGGACTATGATTGCAAGGGTAGGTTACAAAGATGCGAATATGGGTTTTGCTAATGCGATGTCATATGTATCAATTATTTTATCTATAGCTTTTACCTATTACTTCTTTACTAAACTTGTAGCAGCTAGAAGAGAATTAGGGCAACAATAATGAAACAAATAAAAAAAATTGGGTTTTGGTTTTTAGTTTTATTTATTTTACTATTAGTTTGCTTGCCAGGAATTTGGATTTTTGTAAGTGCATTTCGTCCTAATCCTGAAATATTATCAAAACCTGCTAATTGGATACCAGATAGATGGACAATATTTGAGTTTACACAAATGTTTAGTATTAAAGGTTACGTTTCCGTTCCTGCTTTTAAGTATTTAATGAATTCAATTATTATTTCTTTTTTTAGCACAATAATTGCAATAACAATAGGTATGATGGGCGGATATGCTTTTGCTAGATTTAATTTTAAAGGTAAAAACAAAATTTTCCTTGGACTAATGCTTGCAAGAGCGGTACCTGGAATTTCTTTAAGTTTACCTCTATTTATTCTTTTTGCTAAGCTTGGAATTATAAACACCTCCATTGGAGTTATAATTGTTTATGTGGCTATGAATGTTCCTTTCACAATATGGTTAACTGATGGTTTTTTTAGACAGATACCAAAGGAAATGTCTGAAGTAGCTAGAACAGATGGCTGCACAAGATTTCAAGCTTTTTGGAATATAGAATTACCTCTTGCCGGTCCAGGAATCGGAGCTGCAGCAATTTTTGCTTTTTTGCTCTCCTGGAATGAGTATGCATTAGCTTCAGTTTTAACCAGGACCATTGAGTCAAAAACTTTGCCCATAGGAATGATGGATTATCTCGATGAATTTACGATTAATTGGGCAGGTATGTGTGCTATTGCTGTAGTAATGATTGTTCCTGCGATTATAATAACATTTATGGTTCAAAAACATTTAGTATCTGGCCTAACTTTTGGAGGAGTAAAAGGATAAAATGGCAAATGTAGATTTAAAGAATCTAACAAAAAAATATGGTGATGTGATTGCAGTTCAAAATATGGATTTGAACATCCCTCATAATGAATTTCTTGTTTTAGTAGGACCATCAGGATGTGGGAAGTCAACTACATTAAGAATGATTGCAGGTTTAGAGGAAATTACTAGTGGAGAAATATACATTGGAGATCAATTAGTTAATGAAAAAGATCCAAAAGATCGAAATGTATCAATGGTATTTCAAAATTATGCTCTTTATCCCCATATGACAGTTAAAGAAAATCTAGGATTTAGTTTAAAAATTGCTAAAGTTGATAAGAAGGAAATTGAGCAAAGAGTTAAAGAAGCTGTTCAAATCCTTGGTTTAGATGAATTACAAAAACGAAAACCTTCTCAACTTTCCGGTGGTCAAAGACAAAGAGTTGCTATGGGAAGAGCTATAGTTAGGCGCCCAGATGCATTTCTCTTTGATGAGCCATTATCTAATTTAGATGCAAAACTTAGAACTCAGATGAGGACAGAAATCAAAAAACTTCACCAAAAATTACAAACAACTATTATTTATGTTACTCATGATCAAGTAGAGGCAATGACACTAGCAGACAGAATTATTATTATGAAGGATGGATACATTGAACAGATTGGTTCTCCAATAGAAGTTTTTAATAATCCTATTAATGTATTTGTAGCTACTTTTATTGGAAGTCCTCCAATGAACATTTTGGAAGCAGAAATTATAAAAAGGGATGGAAAAATATATTTTGAACTAGATCAAGATGTATTAATGCCATGTCCTGAATCAAAAGCGAGCCTTCTGTCTCAAAAAAATAAAGTTATTATAGGAATTAGATCTGAGGATATATCTCCTTCAAATTCAAATACTTCTGACGAATTTTGGTATTTTGAAAAAAATATAGATTTAGCTGAACCACTTGGAACCGAAACCCAGTTATTTATAAAACTAAAAAATAAAGAAATTATCAGTAGAATGTATAATCCAAGAGAAATTGAAATTGGAGAACAAATTAACTTTGCAGTAAATCTCAATAAAATTCATATTTTTGATAATGAAACTAAAAAAATTATCAAATGAATAAAGTTGAAATTGCAGATCGTCTTCAAAAATGTTTTAGCAGTGTAATCCATGATGTTATGAGAGATGAGGGATTGAAGAGTTTTACTTTACCATCTTCAATAACTCCCACAAAAAAAAATTATAAAATTAGTGGACAGATTTTTACTATTGAAGGAGAAATCAATAATAAACTTACGCATCATGAAAGTTTACTAGCTTGGACCGGGTTTTTATCAAAGGCACCAAAGGATAAAGTAATTATTTGCCAACCTAATAATCAGGAAATAGCTTTAATGGGAGAACTTTCTGCAGAAACTTTACAAAATAAAGGGATAAGAGGATGTATAATAGAAGGGGGTTGTAGAGATTTGGAATTTATTCTTAATATTGATTTTCCGGTTTGGTGTAATTTTTATACTCCCCGAGATGTAGTTGCTTATTGGTCTCCAACAAAGATAGAGGAAACCATTAAGATTGGAGATGCAAGTATTAACAACGATGATTATGTAATGGCAGATATTGATGGAGTTGTTATTATTCCTGAAGATAAAGCTGAGGATATACTCCTAAAATCTGAAAAACTTATTGCAACTGAAAGTGAAATTAGAAAAGCAATTAGAGAAGGTATGGATCCGCAGGAAGCTTATATTAAATTTAGTGTATTTTAAATTTTATTATTTTTTTCTTTCTACTAATAAAATATGTTCTGAATAGCAAACAACTTTGTCATTCTGATTTATAATTTCACAAGCCTCAACAACTTGTCCATATTGCGGTCTTTTTGGATCATCTTTTTTTTCTTTAATTGTTACCTTGGTGTGAATTGTATCTCCAATAAATACAGGATTAGGAAAACGTAATCTTTCAAATCCATACGTGAAAGCTCTTTTATTCACAACTTCAGCAGTTAAAGCTATTCCAATTGAAAAAGTGCAACTGAATTGTGCTATCCTTTGGCCAAAAGGCCCTTTTTTTGCAAATTCAGCATCTACATGATGAGGATAAAAATCTCCTGAGTGCATAGCATGCATTACTATATCGGTTTCTGTAATTGTCCTGCCTAAAGTGGTCCTTTCGTCTCCTAGTTTGTAATCCTCAAAATAAAGTTCTATTTCAGCCATATTGCTATATTCTAATTTTATTTATACGCATTATCATTTAATATTATTTTGTAATGAATAGCAAACACAAACCTACAGTGGGCATTGAAACAACCAATCCTAAAAGTATGCCAAAAGAACATAGTGAAATTCCAGTATGGAATTCTGAAAATTGGTTTTATGAAGATGTTATTATTGGTCATAAAATTCGCTCGGTTAGAAGAACAATTTCTGAAGGCGAATCTATGCAATTTAATTGCATGGTTTTAGATATGCACCCTTATGTTGGTGACGAAATTTTTGCCAAGGAAGAAGGAATGTTTAATAAACGATTAGTAGCAGGAGCAATGGTATTTTCATACGGTCTTGGTTTAGTAGCAACTAATTGTGTGAATTCTTTTAGCTATGGTTATGATCGTTTAAGATTTATTAAGCCAGTTTTTATCGGAGAAACTATTTATACGATAAGAACCAATATGGAAAAAACTCCAAAATATGAAAAAATGGGACTTGTCCGAACTAGCTATGAAGTATTTAAAGGCGAGGGTGAAATAGTTTTATATTGTGAGCATTTACATTCTGTTCTTTATAAGGAACGAGAAAAATTTAAAGATCAAATTATAAAAAAATAAATGGTTACTTTAAAGGGAATGACCTGGGATCATCCTAGAGGATTTGATCCTATGGTTGCAACTAGTGAATCTTTTAAAAAAAAACATAATAATTTTACTAGTATAACTTGGGACAAAAGACCGCTCCAAGCTTTTGCTGACAGACCAATTGAAGAAATGACTGAAGATTATGATTTAATAGTAATTGATCACCCTCATGTAGGGGAAGTAGCAGTTAATGGTTTGTTGGATTATTTTGATAAACCTCAATATTTCGACCAACTTTCAAAACTTAAGAAAGAAAGCGTTGGTAATTCCCATCAAAGCTATTTTATTAATGATCATCAGTGGGCTTTAGCAATAGATGCAGCAACACAAGTTTCTGTATTTAGAAAGGATTTAATTAATTTTTTACCTTCATCTTGGAATGAGTTAGTTGAATTAGCAAAAAATAAAAAAATACTTTGGCCGTTAAAACCAATACATGCAATCAGCAGTTTTTATAGTATTTGTAACAACATCGACAAACCTTTTAATTCTAACTTAAGGGAATTTGTAAATAAAGAAACAACAATTAGAACATTAATGATGATGAAAGAAATTGTTAAGCATTTACCCAATGAATGTTTACAAATGGATCCAATTCAGACGTGTGAGTATATGGCAGAAAATAATGATATATTCTATTGTCCTTATATTTATGGTTTTTCTAATTATTCAAGGAATGGTTTTAAAAAAAATGTTTTACAGTTCTCCAATGTAATGGATTTAAAAGGTAATGGACCAGTTGGAACTCAACTGGGCGGAACGGGCATTGCAGTTTCAAAAACAAGTTCTTTTAAAGAGGAGGCTTTTGAATACGCGCTTTGGGTGGCAAGTTCAGATTGCCAAAAAAATATTTATTACAAGAATGGAGGGCAACCTGGTAACGCTGTAGCTTGGGAAGATAAGATAATCAACAAAGAAACTAATAATTTTTTCTCTGGTACGAGAGATACTTTAGAGGGAGCCTGGATAAGACCAAGACATAATGGATATATGAAATTTCAAGATCTTGCCGGAGATATTATTAACGATTTTCTAAAAAATAATTTTAATGAGAAAGATATATACGATAAACTAAATCACGAATTTAAAAAAAGTTTTATATAATGGTTAATAAAATTAAAAGACCGCTTGAGGGAGTTGTTGTCCTTGAATTCAGTCAATTTTTAGCTGGACCTGTTGCAGGGTTACGCATGTCAGATTTAGGTGCAAGAGTAATAAAAATTGAAAAACCTGAAGTAGGCGATCTCTGCAGATACATATATTTAAGTGATACAAACTTAAGTGGTGATAATAGTTTGTTCCATGCAATTAATCGCAATAAGGAAAGTTTTGTAGCAGATTTAAAAAATCCTTCTGACTTAGAAAGAATAAAAAATCTTATCACAAAGGCTGACATTATTACTCAAAATTTCAGACCAGGAGTAATTGAACGGATAGGTTTAGATTATGATAATGTAAAAAAAATTAATTCAAAAATAGTCTATGGATCAATTACTGGTTACGGAGATAAAGGTCCTTGGAGAGATCTTCCTGGTCAAGATTTATTAGCACAATCTAGGTCAGGAATTGTGTGGTTAAACGGAAACGGAGATGGGGCGCCAACCCCTATGGGCTTAGCCGTTGCAGATATGTTCGCAGGACATTTTTTGGTTCAAGGACTAGTGTCAGCACTGTTTAAAGTTTTAAAAACAGGAGAAGGAAGTCATGTCCAAACTAGCCTCATAGAAGCAATGCTAGATTTCCAATTCGAAGTTCTAACGACTTATTTAAATAACGGTAAAAAAAAACCCAAAAGAAGTAATTACAATAATGCTCATGCATATCTTGCCGCACCATATGGGATCTATAAAACAAGTGATGGTTATATAGCTATTTCTATGACGCCTGTTCCAAAGTTAGGCGAACTGTTAAATCTAGAATCAATTCAAAAATATACTAAGCAAGAAGACTGGTTTATTAAAAGAGATGAAATAAAAAAATTAATCGGTGATTTTATTGCTACTAACACAACCCAATATTGGTTAGATATATTACAGCCTGCTGATGTTTGGTGTTCGGAAGTTTTAGAATGGGATAGGATGATTGAACATGAAGGATTTAAAGTTATTGATATGTTGCAACATATAAAAAGATTCGATGGATTGGATATTGAAACATTACGATGTCCAATTAGATTCAATAATGACATACTAAAATCTGAAATAGCAGCACCTCTAATTGGACAACATACAGAGCAAATCATAAAGGAGTTTTCTTTATAGAATATGAAAATAAAAGATATTGAAATACGTATGTGTCGTCATAAGCAGCCTGTTATGAAAAATAGCGAAATGCGAGATGGTAATAAATCAAATTTAGAATTTTTAGTTATTACTTTTAAGACTGATGAAGACATAACAGCATCAACATTTGGTTTTGCCGGAAGAGGAGCTGAAATGGCCGGGGAAATTGCAAATTCTATTTTTAAGCCTTTCTTTTTAAACAAAGACCCTCTTTATAGAGAAAAACACTGGCATGAATACCGCATGGCTGATCGTTGGTGGAATCACGCGCCAATTTATAGTTACGGTCCTTTTGATATAAACTGCTGGCTTTTGTCCGCTTTGAAAGCAGAACAACCTCTTTATAAATATTTAGGCGCTTATAGAGATGCCGTTCCTATTTATGCAAGTTCTTTAGTTCTTAAAAGTCCTGAAGCTTATGCAAAGGAAGCCCTTGAATATAAAAGAAGAGGTTTCAATGCTTATAAACTTCATCCCCCTGGTAATTATGATTTTGATTTAGAGGCTCACAAGGCTGTTAGAAAAGCTGTGGGTGATGAATTTAAATTAATGAGTGATCCAGTGGCACCGTATACTTTTGAAGAGGCATTGCGTTTTGGTCGTGAATTGGAAAAATTGAATTATTATTGGTATGAGGAACCGCTGTTTGATGAAAATTTTCATGGATTAAGGGAATTAACGCGAATTCTGGACATTCCTATAATAGGAACAGAAGTTATCGCTAAACATCCCTACAGTGTAGCAGAGTGTATTTCAACTCGAGTTGTAGATATGGTTAGAGCAGATGTTTCTTGGAGCGGTGGTATTACAGCCACAATGAAAACAGCTCATTTGGCCGAAAGCTTTGGCGTTCAATGTGAAATTCATACGGCAATTTATCATCCTTTAGAACTTGTTAATTTGCATTGTTGTGCAGCCATAAAAAATAGTGAATTTTTTGAGGTTCTAGTACCTTATGAATATTTTAATTTTGGCTTGAAAGAAGACATAAAAGTTGAAGGAGGGCGAGCTCACCTGCCCGACAAACCCGGTCTGGGAATTGATCTTGATTGGGATTTTATTGATAATTCAACTTTTAAAAAATTATAAACAATGACTATTGCTGAACTTTTGATTGTTAAATCGTAATTGTGTGATTTTTTTAATTAATGATTAAAATATTAAATATCAACGTTGATGATGTCCGATTTCCAACATCAAATGATTTAACCGGTTCCGATGCTGTTCATACTGATCCTGATTATTCAGCAACATACGTGACAATACATACGAGTGATAGCAACTTAAGGGGTTTTGGCATCGCTTTTACTATAGGCAAGGGAAATGATATTGTAGCGGAATGTGTAAGAAATTATATTCCGTTATTTATTGGCTTAAGCTTAAATGAAGTAGAAAAAAATATCGGTAAACTTTGGTTTGATTGCGTAGATCATAGCCAGCTTCGATGGCTTGGTCCCGAAAAAGGTGTCGTTCACATGGCTGTAGCCGCCATTTTTAATGCTTTTTGGGATTTGATTTCAAGACAAAATAAGAAACCTCTTTGGAAGTTTGTAGTTGAAAGCGATCCTGAGACGATAATGAGTTGGTTAACTTTCAAACACATTGAAGATGTAATGACAAAAGACGATGCTTATGAAATATTATTAGAAAATCAAAAATTTAAAGAAGAAAGAATTAATTTAATTTTAAAAGAAGGGTATCCTTCATATACTACTGCGGCGGGCTGGCTTGGTTACTCCAATGAAAAAATAATTGATCTTTGTAAACAATACATGGAAAAAGGGTGGAAACATTTCAAAATAAAAGTTGGTCTAAATTTAGAACAAGATGTCAAAAGATTGGAAATAATTAGAAACACGATTGGTAACGACTGTTTTATAATGGTTGACGCCAATCAACTATGGGATGTTGAACAATCTATAAAACATATAAATGCATATAAGAAATTCAATTTACTTTTCGTGGAAGAACCGACAAGCCCAGATGATATTTTGGGTTTTAAAAAAATTAAAGAAGCTGTGGGAGACATTAATCTTGCTACCGGAGAAGCTTGCGGAGGAAGGGTAATGTTTAAGCAATTTTTAGAGTCAGGAGCTATGAATGTTTGTCAGATAGATAGCTGCAGACTGGGAAGCATTAATGAGATTTTAACTGTTTTATTAATGGCTCATAAATTCAAGGTTCCAGTTTTTCCACATGCTGGAGGGGTTGGTTTGTGTGAGTATGTCCAGCACTTATGTATGATTGACTATATTCTTATTAATGGTGAAAAAGACAATAAAGTTGTTGAATATCAAGACAGCCTTCATGAACATTTTAAATATCCATGTAATATTCAAAATGGCAATTATATGCCACCTCTTGACCACGGGTATTCTATTGAAATGAAGAAAGAGTCTGTTAATAGATATCTTTTCCCTAAAGGTGAATATTGGGCGAAGCTAAATTAGTATGAGATTAAAAAATAAAAATATTGTTGTCACTGCTGCCGCTCAGGGCATTGGCAGAGCCACTGCCTTAGCTTTTGCTGATGAAGGAGCTAATGTTTTTGCTTTAGACATTAACGAAGAAAAACTGAATGAGCTAAAAAAAGAAAAAAATGAGATTCAAATTCAGAAATTAGATGCAACAAATAAACAAGATGTTGTAAAATTCGCAAATTCCGTGGAGGTAATGGATGTTCTTTTTCATGCAGTTGGTTTCGTGCACCATGGCACCATAATGAACTGTTCTTCAGAAGAATTTCATAATTCCATGAACATTAATGTCTATTCAGCCTACTTGATGACCACACACCTTTTGCCAAAAATGTTGAAGAAGAAAAAAGGCAGCATCATTATTGTTTCTTCTGCTGCTTCTAACGTAAAGGGTGCGCCTAATAGATTTATATATGGAACAACCAAGGCAGCCTTAAATGGATTTGTAAAATCTGTTGCAGCAGATTATGTTAAAGACGGGATACGATGCAATGCGATCTTACCAGGCACCGTACAAACACCTTCTTGGGAGGGAAGAGTGTCTCAAGCTGACGATCCCAAACAAGCAAAAATTGATTTTATAAACAGACAGGCAATGGGTCGTTTGGGTCAACCTGAAGAAATTGCTTCACTGGGCGTTTATTTAGCAAGTGATG
>CAJXDV010000018.1 GCA_913052435.1 uncultured Pelagibacteraceae bacterium | reverse complement strand
AAATCATTAATAAACAGTTTCATATTTGTTCTAAAAAATAAGATTTTATTAATAAAATAATATGTATTGACGCATGTTCATAAAACCCATAATATCCCATAAAAACCCAAATAAGGGTTATATTTATGTACTATGTTTTTATCGGTCTACGAAAACAAACTGGACAAAAAAGGAAGGGTATCAGTGCCAGCTTCTTTTAGATCTTATCTATCGAACTTAGGTTATAATGGCGTTGTTTGCTATCCTTCTTTCAACAATCAATGCATAGAAGCTTGGCCACAAGATAGAATTGAAAAAATCTCAAATGCAATAGATTCCTTAAATCCTTTTGAGGAGAAAAAAGATTATTTTGCAACATCAATTTTATCTGAAAGTATAAATTTACAATTTGATAGTGAGGGCAGAATTTTACTTACTTCGAAATTATTAAAACATGCAAAAATAAAAAATAGCATGTTGTTTGTTGGACAAGGAAAAACTTTTCAAATATGGGAGACATCAAATTTTGAAAAATTTAGGGTAAATGCGAGAAAAAAATCAAATATTCACAGAACAAGCCTTAAATGGGAAAAACAATTTAATAACTAAAAGGGGGATAAATGACGATTAACTTTAAAGCACCGGATATAAAAGAGTTGAAACCAAGAATATTGGTTCTTGGTCTTGGAGGAGCAGGTGGAAATGCAATAAACGGAATGATAAATTCTGGTTTACATGGAGTTGAATTTATTGCAGTCAATACAGATGCACAAGATTTAAGAATAAGTAAAGCGCAAGCAAAAATTCAAATAGGTTTAAATCTTACAAAAGGTTTAGGTGCTGGTGCAAAATTTGATATAGGCGAAGCTGCAGCCGATGAATCATTAAATGACATCATAAATGTTTTACAAGGTGCGAATATGGTATTTATTACCGCTGGAATGGGAGGCGGAACTGGAACTGGAGCCGCTCATGTTATTGCTCGTGCCGCTAAAGAATTAAATATTTTGACTGTTGGAGTCGTTACACTTCCATTTTTATATGAAGGTCCGTCAAGAATGAAAAAAGCTCAAGAGGGTTTAGAAGAATTAAGAAAACATGTTGATACAATTATTGTAGTTCCTAATCAAAATTTATTTAAGATTGCAAGTGAGCAAACTACATTTGAAGAATCATTTGAATTATCAAATGATGTATTGCTGCATGGAATTCAAAGTATTACTGATCTGATGGTAAGACCGGGTTTAATCAATTTAGATTTTGCAGATGTTGAAACTGTAATGAGTTCAATGGGCAAAGCTATGATGGGAACAGGTCAAGCCGAAGGAGAAGGGAGAGCTATTAAGGCAGCCGAGATGGCAATTAATAATCCATTAATAGATGACTATACTTTAAAAGGCGCAAAAGGATTGCTTGTTAATATTACTGGAGGAAAAGATCTAAAACTTTTTGAAGTTGATGAAGCTGTTAATAAAGTTAGAGCCGAAGTTGATCCTGAGGCAGAATTAATAATAGGAGCAATTACTGATGAAAATCTAGATGGAGTAATGAGAGTATCAATTGTTGCAACATCACTTGATGGTCAACAACCAGAACCTAAATCAGTAATTAATATGGTTCACAGAATACAGAACAGAAACCCAGGATATTCTGATTTTTCTAATACTGGTTCTATTCAATCGTTTAGTTTTTCAAATCCACATAATTCAATAATTACAAATGGTGCAAATGCCCTTAAACTTGAGGAAGAAGTTAAGACTGAAAGTCTGGAAACTTCACAGGTTAATGATATGGAAGTGTCAAATTCTTCTACGACTTTTAATGAAGAAATAGAGCCTCAAAGTCAAAATATTGAAAATGAAATCAATGTCTTGGACGAAAAACAAGATAATGAAATAAAATCTTCTACTTCAAATGGATTAGAAAATTTTGATTTTAACGAGGAAGAAGCTCCCGAATTATTTAATTCAGAAAACACTGAAAATAGTGAGGACTCTTTTTCTTCATTAGATACGGAAAATAATAAAGAAGAAGAGGATGAATTAGAAATTCCAGCATTTTTGAGAAGACAGAAAAATTAATGTGCTTCGAAAAAATAAATGAGTGCCACCATAAAATTGGAAAACAAACATTTTCCAGTTTTGCTAAATGAATTAATTAGCATTATTTCCCCTCTTTATGGTGGCACTTTTATAGACTGTACTTTTGGTCAAGCGGGATACTCAAAAAAAATATTAGAAAAAAAATATAATAAAGTAATTGCTATAGATAGAGACAAGGATGTCTATTTATATGCAAAAGAATTAGAAAAAAAATACAAAAAAAGATTTTGTTTTAAAAATATTAAATTTTCTCAAATAAATAATATTAAAATTAAATCAAGTGATCTTAAAGCTATAATTTTTGATTTAGGATACTCAATTAACCAAATTAAAGATTTGAACAAAGGTTTATCATTTAAAAGCACAGGAAAACTTAATATGAAAATGGGTTTGAATGATTTTTCATGCCACGAAGTTATTTCTAATATGACTGAGAACAATTTAATTAAAATTTTTAAATTTTTTGGTGATGAAAAATATTCAAAGAAAATCGTAAGAAAAATTATAGAAATAAGAAAAAGAAAAATAATTAATACTGAAGATCTAACAAAAATAATTAATAGTATTAAAAGGTTTAAAAATTCAAAAATAGATAACTCTACAAAGGTTTTTCAAGCACTCAGAATATTTGTTAACAAAGAAATAAGCGAATTAATCAATGGATTAATAAATGCTTTCTATCTGCTTCCTATAGGAGGAGTTATAGCGGTTGTTACATTTCATTCTTTGGAAGATAGAATTGTTAAATTTTTTTTTAGAAATTATTCAGAAATTAAGAATCCATCAAGATATGTTCCTAATAAAGACAATAATATCAGATGTTTTAAATTACAAAATAATAAACCTATAACTCCCAATTTAAAAGAACAAAAAATAAATCCGCCTTCAAGATCTGCCAAACTAAGATTTGCAACCAAAATAAGCAATGAGAGCAATTTTGAAGAATTTAAACAAAAGTTTAAGTATTTAATAGATATTGAAAATTTACAATTTGATAAATGAAAAAGTTTTTATTTTTTATTCCGGTAATATTTTTGATTGTCGCAACTACGATCACAAAGAATTCAACTAAAAAACTTGATAAAGAAATATTTGAAATTAAAGAAAATATAAGAGTATTAGAAGATAAATACGAATTAGTTTTACTCGATTTTAATTATCTAACCTCGCCGAAAAAATTAATGGAATATCAAAAATTGTATTTTGATAGTGAACTTATTCAGAATGATATTGAAAATTTAAATTGGATGAAGATAAAGAATGACCAAATAGAAATTGGAAAAATAGCTAATAATGAGCGAAACAAACAGTAAAAAAATCATAACAGACGAATATAATTCAGAATTTTCTTATGATGAAAACAAATCCAATCTCAAAATTTCATTTGAAAGGATAGCATTTATATTTTTTTTGTTTTTTGTAATTGCAATTATTTTTTCATCTAAAGTAATTTTATTAAGTTTAGAAAAAAAACCCCAAATAATAAAATTGTTTAAAAAAGATAATTTTAGATCTAGCATATTAGACAAGAATGAAAATATTTTAGCAAAAAGTGTGCAGGTAACAAATATTGGTATTAATCCAAATTTAGTAATTGATAAACAAAAATTATTGATTAATTTAAAATTATTATTTCCAGAAAAAAATTTCAAAAAACAAATGTATGAAAAAAAATTTTTTTATGTTAAAAAAAAAATTTCGCAAGAAAAATTAGAAAAAATATTATTGCTAGGAGATAAATCATTTATACAAGAGGAAAACATTGCCAGAGTTTATCCTAATGAAGAATTATTCAGCCATGTTTTAGGTCAAATTGATAATGATAATAATGGTATTTCTGGATTAGAGAAAACATTCGATTATGAATTGAGAGTATCTAAAAAACCTTTAAAGCTCACTCTCGATACTGATCTTCAATATTTAATTAGAGAAGAATTAATTAAATCAAAAAATATATTCCAAAATATTGGAAGTGCCGCAATATTAATGAATATCAATAATGGAAATATTTTGTCCATGATCTCTCTTCCTGACTATAATTTAAATAAAAGAGAAGAAATTAATGATTTAAGATTTATAAATAGAGCTACTAAGGGAGTTTATGAATTTGGGTCAGTATTTAAAACTTTTACAATTGCTGCCGGTCTTAATTATAATGTCATTGAACCTCTTACTGAATTTAAAAATTTAAAAAAAAGAATTACCTGTGCCGGAAATCTTATATCAGAATATGATAATAAAATTCCTTCTGATTTAACCGCTGAAGAAATTTTGATTAGATCTGGAAATATTGGATCTGTAAGAATCGCTGAAAAAGTTGGTATTGAAAATTACGATAAATTTTTAAAATCAATAGGTATATTAACTAATATAAATTTTGATATTGAAGAGATAGGCGAAACGCAATTAGGCAGATGGGGAAAGTGCAAGCTAGCAACAGTAGCTTTTGGACATGGTATAGCAACTACATTACTTCAGTTAGCAAAAGGCTATTCTATAATTACAAACGGAGGTTTTGAAATAAATCCAACTTTGATCTATAAAGAAAACAAACTGAAAAAAAAAAGAATACTTGAAAAAAATTTATCTAAAAAAATTAATCCTATATTAAGAAAAATAGTTTCAACTGAAGAAGGAACAGCAGGATTTGCTAATGTTAATGGATATCAAATAGGAGGCAAAACAGGCACTGCCGATCAACCAGAAAAAGGCAAATATTCAAAGAAAAAAATAAATACATTTGTATCTGTATTTCCAACATCAAATCCAAAATTTGTATTAATTGTTATGCTTGATGAACCAAAACCAAATAAAGAATTTATATATACATACAGAGATGGACGTGCTCCATACAAGGGCAATTGGAGAAACACGGCAGGTTGGACAACTGTTTGGATAACAGGACAAATAATAGAAAAAATTGGACCAATTTTAGCCACAAAATATTAAGAGCGTAAATAATGTTTCTTAAAGATTATTATCCAAATTTAAATAAAGAATATTCAAGAATAAAATTTAAAGGAATATCTTTTAATTCAAAACTTGTAAAAAAAGATTTCATTTTTATTGCAATAAAAGGAAATAATGTCGACGGAAATAAATTTATTAAAGATGCAATTAAAAGAGGATCAAGAATAATTGTTTCTGAAAAATATAAAAAAGATAGATTATACGAAAATGTTTTATATCTTAAAAATAAAAATCCTAGAAAGCTACTCGCAGAGTTTGCGTCAAAATTAAATAGAAAAAAGCCAAATAATTTAATTGCTGTAACTGGAACAAATGGCAAGTCTTCAATTGTAAATTTTTATTATCAAATTCTAAAATTAAATAAAATTAAAGTTGCATCAATTGGAACACTTGGAATTAATGGAATTAATTTAAATCAAAAAATTTCAAACACAACTTCTGATCCAATAAAAATAAATACATTTCTTGAAAAATTAAAATCTAAAAAAATTAACAATGTAATTTTAGAAGCCTCTAGTCATGGATTGAAACAGCACAGATTGGATTATTTAAAGTTTAATATTGGGATTTTTACAAACTTTAGTAGAGACCATCTTGATTATCACAAAACTTTTAAAGATTATTTTAATTCAAAAATGATTCTATTTAAGAAATTAATGAAAAAAAATTCATACATTATTTTTGATAATGATTTAGATATTTCATCAAAATTAAAAAATATTTCAAAAATCAATAATCTTATAAATTTAAGCTTGGGTTCCAAAAATTCTAACTTAAAAATTATTGATCATAAATTTGTAAATCTTGATCAAAAGGTTACATTTTCACTAAATAATAAGATTTTTCATTTTTCAACTGGGCTAATTGGAAAAGTGCAAATTAAAAATCTTATGATGTCAATTTTGGCAGCATACAAAAGTAATGTATTATTAAAAAACATTGCAAAGTCTATTAAAAAAATAAGACCAGTTCCCGGAAGATTGGAAAAATTAGGAAATTTAAAAAATAATGCAATTGTCATCTTAGACTATGCTCACACTCCTGATGCCTTAGAGATTTGTTTAAAAAACATTAGAGAGCAATTTAAGTTAAGAAAAATTAATTTAGTTTTTGGATGTGGTGGTGAAAGAGATAAACCAAAAAGAAAAATTATGGGAAGAATTGCAAATGATTATTGTAATAAAATTTACTTAACTGACGATAATCCAAGAGGAGAAAATCCAAGAAAAATAAGAAATAATATAAAAATTAAAATAAGCAAATATAAGTTGTCTGAAATTCCATCTAGAAAACTTGCAATTAAAACTGCTATTACAAATATTAAGTCAAATGAAATACTTGTGGTAGCCGGAAAAGGACATGAAACTTATCAAGAGTACAAAAGAGAAAGATATTTTTCAGATAGAGACTGTATAATGAAATCAATTAAAGAAAAAAATAAAAAGTTAAACCAAAACTGGAAAACAAATATTGTAGAAGAAACTTTAGGCAAAGAATTAAAAGATAAAGTAATAATCAATAAAGCCACTATTAATTCTAAGAAAGTTAAAAAAAATAATATTTTTTTTGGGATTAGAGGTAAAAAAATTGATGGCAATAAATTTGCTGATGAGGCAATAAAGAGAGGAGCATCAGTCTCCATTATTGATAAAAATTATGGAAAAAAAAGTGTAAATAAAATTAAAGTAGAAAATTCTTTAAAATTTTTTTCAGATTGCTCAAGTCTAATCAGAACATCATCGAATATTATTGCAATCGCTATAACAGGTTCTGCAGGAAAAACATCTTTAAAAGAATTATTAGGACAATCTTTAAATAAAATTTATCAAACCTCTTATTCACAAAAATCTTTTAATAACAAGTACGGAGTACCAATTTCATTATTTAATATTAAGAAGAAAGATAAATTTGGTGTTTTTGAAATCGGCATGGATAAAAAAGGAGAAATTGATTATTTGTCAAAAATTATTAAACCAAATATTGGTGTAATAACAAATATTTCTTATGCTCATATTAAAAATTTTAAAAATTTGTTTGATATAGCTAAAGCAAAATCAGAAATTATAGACAACATTTTAGATCAAGGTTCAGTTGTGATTAATGCAGATGATCAATTTTATAATTATTTAAATTTAAAAGCTTTAAAAAAAAATTTAAAAATAATTTCTTTCAGTAAAAAAAATAAATCAAATATTAAGCTTGAAAAAATAACAAGTTTAAAAAATATAAGTACTTTAAAAATAAATATTTATGGAAAATCAAAAAAATTTATAATTAAGAGAAATATAGAAACTTATATAGACAATATACTTGCTACCCTAGCTGTAATTTCAAATTTCCTAGATTTAGAAAATATAAGTGAAAAATTATTCTTTAATTATAATTTGCCCGAAGGGAGAGGCGATTATAATTATATTAAAATTAATAAAAAGAGAATTCATCTTATTGATGAAAGTTATAATTCCAATCCATTATCATTAAAATTTGCTTTAAATAAATTTAATAAGCTGAAAAGCAGGTCAAAGAGAAAAATAATTTTATTAGGTGATATGTTGGAATTAGGTGAATTTTCAAAAAAATTACATATCGAAGCTGCTCAAATACTTAACAATACTAATATTAATAAAGTTTATGTCTATGGAAATAATATTATTGATACATTTAACAAAATTAGACCACAAAAAAGAGGAAAAATCCTATGTTCAAGAAAAGATATCTTAAATTTTTTAATAAATGATATTAAAGATGACGAATATTTAATGATTAAAGGATCAAATTCTACCGGTCTAAATACCATAGCCAAGAAGTTAAAATTAGGAAGAGTTAATGTTATTTAGTTTATTTTCTAGTTTAGTTGATATTTTCAGTTTTTTTAATGTATTCAAATACTTAACGGTAAGAACTGGATTATCAATGTTCACTTCAATGATTGTAGTTTTTGTTATTGGAACACCATTAATTAATTTTTTTTCATCTAAACAAATACATAATCCAATAAGAGAAGATGGACCTACTGAACATATTGTAAAAAAAATAGGCACCCCAACGATGGGAGGTTTGATGATATTGTTGGGAGTTTTCTCTGGAGTATTATTATGGGGTGATCTTTTGAATCCGTACAATTGGTTTCTGATTTATATCGCCGGAACATTTGGTTTATTGGGTGCTTATGATGATTATCAAAAAATAAAAAAAAATAATTCTTCTGGAGTATCCTTTAAATTTAAAATTATTATTCAAATTATTTTGGCTTTAATCGGAATTTTAATTTTATATTTTTCAAGCGAATCCAATGAATTAGAAAATTTATATTTTCCGTTTTTTAAAAACTTAGTAATTAATTTGGGTTGGTTTTTTATTCCTTTTTACTTATTTGTGTTAGTTGGATCCTCTAATGCAGTAAATTTAACTGATGGATTAGATGGCCTTGCTACAGTTCCGGTAATACTTGTAGCAGCTTGTTTTGCATTTATTAGTTATGTTACAGGAAATATTGTTTTTTCAGAATATCTACAAATTCCATACATAAGAGGAGTTGGCGAGGGATCTATTTTTTGCGGATCAATGATAGGCGCTTGCTTAGGATTTTTATGGTTTAATGCACCACCTGCAAAAATATTTATGGGAGATACAGGCTCTCTTGCTTTGGGAGGTTCTCTAGGAGCCGTAGGAATAATTACTAAACATGAAATTGTTCTAGCTATAATAGGAGGTTTATTTGTGTTAGAAGCAATATCAGTAATAGCACAAGTTGTCTCTTTTAAACTGACGGGTAGAAGGATTTTTAAAATGGCCCCAATACACCATCATTTTGAAAAAAAAGGATGGCCAGAGTCAACAGTTGTAATAAGATTTTGGATAATATCAATCATTCTAGCGATGATAGGTTTGGCAACTTTAAAATTAAGATAATGAATGCCAGACAAAATTTATTTTATAACAAAAAATTTTTAATTTATGGTTTTGGCAAATCTGGTTTTGCCTCATTTAAATATCTAAATCAAAAAAATGATTGCAAAATAATTGATGATAATCAGAAAAATGTTCCGCTTAAATATAGAGAAAAAACACTCAATTACAAACAACTAAAAAAGAATTCTTTTGATTATATAGTACTTAGTCCCGGAATAGATATAAATAAATGTAAATTATCTAAATATTTAAAAAAGAATAGGTCCAAAGTAATTACCGAGCTTGATATATTTTATTTGAGTTATCCAAAAATTAAAAAAATCACTATTACTGGAACAAATGGAAAATCCACAACTTCAAAAATATTATTTGACGTTTTAAAAGCACATAAAAAAGATGTCAGATTAACAGGCAATATTGGCAATCCAATACTATTAGAAAGAAAAATAAAAAAAAATACAATTTTTATAATTGAGGCATCTTCTTACCAACTAGATTATAGCAAATTTTTTAGGTCAGATTATTCTCTAATATTAAACTTGCATCCAGATCATTTAGAAAGACACGGAAACTTTAAAAATTATGTTAAAGCCAAATTTAAATTGATTCAAAGTCAATCCAAAAAAAGTTATGCATTTATAGAAAAACAAAACAACATCTTAAATTATTTAATTAAAAAAAATAAAATCAAATCAAAAATTTATAGAGTAAATTACAAAAAATACCAAAAATATTCTAAATTAATAAATAATCGTTACTTTAATAATAAAAGCAACATTAAGAACCTATCTTTTGTGTTTGCTTTGTCAAAATTCTTAAAACTTAGGCTTAGAAAAATAATTGAAACAACTAATAAATTTAAAGGCTTAAATTTTAGACAACAGATTATTTACGACTCAAAAAAATTAATGATAATAAATGATTCTAAATCAACGAGTCTTTCATCTACTGAACTATTATTAGAGTCATTTGAAAATATTTATTGGATATTAGGAGGACTAGCAAAAAAGGGAGATCAATTAAAATTGAATAGAAAATATTTTGGAAAAATTAATGCATTTATTTACGGAAAAGACAAAATTTTTTTTTCAAAAATACTAAAAAAAAAAATTAAATATAAAATTTCAAAAAGTTTAAATAATTCATTGTTACTAATTTTTAAAGATATAAAAAAAAATTTTGATGGAAAAAAAGTAATTTTATTTAGCCCATCTGCTGCTTCTTTCGATCAATTTAAAAACTTTGAAGATAGAGGAAAGTATTTTAATAAAATTATTAAAAATTATATAAAAAAATATAGAGTTATTGGATGAACAATTATTTTGACAACTTTTATGACTGGCGTAAAAATATTGATAAATATATTTTAGTTCTTATTTTGGGATTATTTTTATTAGGACTTTTTTTCTCTTTGGTTTCAACTTCTCTAATAGCTTCAGATAAACTTAATACTAATTCTTATTATTTTTTTATAAAACACTTAATTTTTATTTTTTTAGGAGTAGCTATTTTGTTATTTTTTTCTTTTTTAAATCAAAAAATTTTAATGAAAATTTCAATTATCTTATTCTTTATTAGTTTTATAAGTCTAGTTTTAGTCCCATTCTTTGGCACAGAAGTAAAAGGATCTAAAAGGTGGCTGGATCTTGCTCTTCTGCCTAGGTTTCAACCTATAGAAATTTTAAAACCTTTTTTTATAATAATTGTCTCTACCGTCTTATCTTTAAGTAGCAGGAAATTGTATTTAAAGTATTTTTTTAGTGCATTAGTTCTCATTCCAATTTTACTATTATTGATCTCACAACCAGATTTGGGCCAAACATTTCTTATAACAATGGCATGGTTGGCTATAGTTTTTGTATCTGGAATTAATATTTTTCTATTTTTTTCATTTTTTATTACCGCAGGATTGATTGTTTCATATTTGATTATTTTTGTTGCGAAGTTTGAATATATTAAGCTAAGACTTTTAGTTTTTTTAGATTCTTCATCCGGAAATAATTATCAAGCAGAAAAAGCAAGTGATGCAATAATTAATGGAGGATTTTTTGGCAAAGGTATAGGCGAAGGTACTTTAAACTCGAGAGTACCAGAAGCACATACAGATTATATAGTCTCAGTAATAGCTGAAGAATTTGGAGCAATTATTGTTATTGGAATAATTCTTATGTATTTAGTTCTATCATATAAAGTCATTCAAAAAATTAACCTAATAAAAGATAATAATATAAAACTAGTTTTAATAGGCAGTATTTCAATTATCTTATTACAAAGCTTTATTCATGTAGGTGTTAATATAAGATTATTACCAACAACAGGTATGACTTTACCGTTCTTAAGTTATGGAGGCTCATCTATTGTTAGTACCGCGATAATATCAGGCATTATTTTAAATTTAACAAAAAGAAAAATACTTTGATAATGAAAAAAATATTAATTGTAACAGGTGGATCGGGAGGTCATGTTATGCCAGCCCTATCAATGTTTGATCACCTAAAAAATAATTTTGAAACTATTATAGTAACAGACAATAGAGGATCAAAATTTATAAATAAAAATAAGTATCAATTTAATTTAATTGATGTGCCTAATTTATTTTCTAAACTATACTTATTTCCAATAAATCTTATCAAATTTATTATATCAATATTTAAATCTTATTTTTTTTTAAAAAAAAAAAATATAAATTTTTTGATTAGCACAGGCGGATATATGTCCATACCTTTTTGCATTGCTTCAAAATTTTTAAAAATAAAAATATTTTTATTTGAACCCAATAGTGTTTTAGGAAAATCAAACAAGTTTATACTATCGATTTCAAAGAAAATTATTTGTTATGATAAAGATATAAAGTTATTCCCAAAAAAATTTATAGATAAAATTATTATTATTGACCCTATTTTAAGAAAAGAAATTTATTCTTATAAAAGAAACCAAATTAAAGAATTTTCAAATACAAAAAAAATTTTAATTATTGGCGGTAGTCAGGGAGCAAAATTTTTCGATAAAAATATCACAGAATTAGTTTTAAAAATTTCTAGCAAATTACAAATTGAAATGAGTCAACAAGTTTTTGATAAAAAAGAAAAATATATAATTGAACAAAAATATAAAAATGCAGGAATAAAATTTAACCTATTTGATTTTGACGAAGAACTTTTTAAAAATCTAAATGACTATGATATTGCCATAACTAGATCTGGAGCCTCTGCTATTGCGGAACTTTCTTTTTTTAATATACCATTTATAGCAATTCCATTTCCTTTTGCTAAAGATGACCATCAATATTTTAATGCAAAGTTTTATGAAAATAGAGGTGGCTGCTGGATAATCAAGCAAGATAATTTTGATATTAATAAGATTAGCAATTTAATGATTCAGTTATTTGAGGAAAAAGATGAATATCTCAAAAAAAAAAAGCAACTTACAATTATATCTAACCAAAACACGTGGAATAATGTAAATAAAAAATTATTAGAACTATTCGATGAAAATTAATTTAGGAAAAACAGAGCTAATCCATTTTGTTGGAATTGGAGGAATAGGAATGAGTGGATTAGCTTTAATAATGAATGGATTAGGCTTTAAGGTTCAAGGAAGCGATATCTCAAACAATAAAAATATTGAAAGATTAAAGGAAAAAAAAATACCAATTTATTTAAATCATCATAAAAAAAATATAAAAAAAAGTACCATTCTGGTTGTTTCTTCTGCAATAAAAAAAAAAAATACTGAATTATTAGAAGCTAAAAAATTAAAATTACCAATTTATACTAGAGGCGCAATGTTGGGACATATAGTTTCTTTAATGAGAAATGTTGTAGTGGCCGGTTCACATGGAAAAACTACTACTACCTCTTTAATTTCGGGAATTTTTGCTTTAGCTAAATTAGATCCAACAATAATTAATGGAGGAGTTCTGAACTCATTTGGAAATTCTGCAAAACTTGGAAAAAGTAATTGGTGTTTAATCGAGTCAGATGAGTCCGATGGAAGTTTTCTTAAAATACCATTTACTTACTCGATAGTTACAAATGTAGATGAAGAACATTTAGACTATTATAAATCAATGAAAAATTTAAAAAAAAATTTTTCTAAATTTTTAGAAAAAACACCATCATTAGGAAAAGCTTTTGTATGCATTGATGATAAAAATAATAAAGAAATTTTAAAAAAAATAAAAAATAAAAATTTTTATACTTATGGGTTAGCTAAAAATTCAAATTTTCAAATAACCAACGTTGTCCAAAAAAAATTTTTTTCTCAATTTAATTTATCGATCAATATTCCCGGTAATAACAAATTAATAAAAAAAATCAAAATTCCTTTATTGGGACTTCACAATATTAAAAATGCCGCTTCTGCAGTAGCAGTATCTTTTTCAATTGGTATAACTGAAAGAATTATAAAAAAAGCTTTATCAAAATTTAAAGGTGTTCAAAGAAGATTTAATTATTTATTTGAAAAAAATAATGCAATATTTTTTGATGATTACGCTCATCATCCTACCGAAATAATTTCAATGTTGGATGGAGTTAAAAAAGTTTATAAAAAAAAAGAAATTATATCTGTTTTTCAACCTCACAGAATTTCAAGAGTAAAAAATATGAAATTAGAATTTTCCAAAAGTTTTATAAATGCTGATACAGTTTTACTGTGTCCAATATACAAAGCTAATGAAAATTTAAAATTAGGTTTTTCTTATAATTCTTTCGCTAAACTTATAATAAAAAATTCAAAGGTAAAATTAATTTATATTAAAAATGAAGAAAATTTAAAAAAATTCTTAAAAAAAACTGCATATGGTGAAAAAATTTATATTGGCATGGGAGCAGGATCAATTTCAAATTGGATGAGAAATCTAAAAAATAATATTTAATGATAGTTAGTGATATTCGAAAATTTGCAACTAAAATAAGTAGTGATATTTTTTTTGATTATGAAATTAAAAATTTAAACTGGTTTAATATTGGTGGAAAAACAAAGATATTTTTTAAACC
>CAJXDV010000017.1 GCA_913052435.1 uncultured Pelagibacteraceae bacterium | reverse complement strand
AGGAATAATTAAAGGTGTTATCCAAGTACCTGCAGATGGAAATCCTATAATTATGCTTTCAGATCACGGAACAATTGGCGGTTATCCAAAAATAGGCGTTGTTATAAGCGCAGATTATGACAAATTGGTTCAACTACCACCAGGATCAAAAATTAAATTTAAAGAAATAGAATTATCTGATGCTGAAATTTTGTTTAAGCTATATGAAATGGAAACACAAAATTTAGTTTTAAACATTAAATGAATTTAATTTCAAAATTACCTGGACCATTGTTAGTTTTTTTAGGGGCCTTTTGTTTAAGTTTTGGTGGTCTAATTGTAAAATCTTTTGAAGGAGCCACGCTGTGGCAAATATTGTTTTGGAGACAATTATTTTTTGTTGTTCTAGTTAGTATTTTTTTATTATTCACTTATAAAAAAAAAGTTTTTCGTGCACTGTATGAATCGGGAATACCTGGATTTTTTGGCGGAATAATACTTGGTTGTGGTTTTAGCGCCTACGTTTTCGCAATGTATAATACAACGGTTGCTAACACTAATTTTATTATTCAAACTCAAGCGATCTTTTTGGCAATCTTTGGATATTTATTTTTGAAAGAAAAAATATCTAAACTAACTTTAACTTCTATAATTCTTGCAATTTCTGGAATAATACTAATGGTAGGTAATTCTTTATCTCCAGGACAATTGTCTGGTAACCTTGTTGCTTTTGTAATGCCATGTTCGTTTGCAGTTTTAATTATAATCGTAAGAAAATATCCGAATGTTGATATGGTACCATTACAACTCTTTGCGGGAATAGTGGCTATGCTAATAGGTTATTCTGTTTCTACAAAAATTAATATATCCACAAATGATATCTTCTTAGCTTTTATAGCCGGCTTTTTTCAACTTGGACTTGGCTTTATTCTTATAACTATAGGAGCAAAAAAAACTTTATCAGCAATGGTAGGAATTTTAATGATGACAGAAGCAGTTTTCGGACCTTTTTGGGCGTGGATTTTCTTAGATGAAGTTCCACAATTTGTTGCACTAATTGGAGGATCAATCATCATTATTGCAGTTCTTATTCAATTTTACTCATTGTTGGAAAAAAGAAAAAAGACCTAAAAGAATTCACTTATCCATGATATAATTTCTTTACGGGAGAGACTACTTAAGTGTAGCGCCGAAGGAGCAACCACCCCGGAAACTCTCAGGCAAAAGGACCGTACATATTAACTCTGGAAAGAGAATAATTCTCGCCGAAGGAGTAAATCTCTCAGGCAAATAGACAGAGGGGGTTAATTAAGAGTTAATATGGAATCTAAAAAAACATCATTATTTAATCTTCATCAAAAACATGGAGCTAAGTTTGTTGAATTTGCAGGTTATCAAATGCCAATTCAATATAAAGATGGAATTATTCAAGAACATAAATTCACTAGAACAAAATCAGGAATATTTGATGTTTCTCATATGGGTCAACTATTTATTTTTGGAAAAGAAGATCTAACTGAAAGTTTAGAAAAAATATTTCCATTAGATTTAAAAAAAATAAATTTAAATCAAAGCAAATATTCATTTTTGATGAATGATAAGGCTGGAATATACGATGATCTAATAATTACAAGAATCAAAGATGGTTATCTAATCATTCTAAATGCTGCTTGCAAAGATCAAGATTTTAAAATTATTAAAGAAAAATTAAATAATAAGTATGACATGAATTTAAATGAAAACCTTTCATTGATCGCAATTCAAGGACCAGATGCAAAAAATGTATTAGAAAAAATAATACCAAATTCAAATAAACTTAAATTTATGAATGGAGATAATTTTAATTTTGAAGATACCAAAATCTATATAACTCGATCTGGTTATACAGGTGAAGACGGATTTGAAGTTTCTATTAATAATCAAAAAGCAGAGAGATTTGTAGAATTATTGCTAGAAAATGGTTCAAATTTAATTGGATTAGGAGCTAGAGATACTTTGAGATTAGAAGCAGGCCTTTGTTTATATGGAAATGATATAGATATTAAAACAAGCCCAATAGAAGCAAATTTGAAATGGGCAATTTCAAAAAATAGAATTGAAAGTAATTATCCTGGCTCAAGTATTATAAAGGACCAAATTAATGAAGGCGTAAAAAGATTAAGAGTTGGAATTAAACCTGAAACAAGAGTTATAGCGAGAGAAGAAACAAAAATATTTAATGATGAAAATCAAGAAATTGGAAAAATTACAAGCGGAACATTCGGACCTAGCGTAGAATGTTCAATAGCTATGGGGTATGTGGAAAATAATTATTCTTCATTAAATACAAAAATATTTTTAGAAGTTAGGGGAAAAAGGGTGCCAGCTAATATTTGTAATTTACCATTTTATAAAAAAAACCATGTTAAAGGAGAGATAAATGTCTGAATTTAAATTTTCCAAAGAACACGAGTGGATAAAACTAGAAGGAGAAGTTGCTACAATTGGTATAACAAAAAATGCAACAGAAATGTTAGGTGATATTGTATTTGTTGAACTTCCAGAAAAAGGGTTAAATGTCGAAAAAGATGGAACGGTAGGAGTGATTGAGTCAACAAAAGCTGCTAGTGACGTTTACACACCAGTAAGTGGAGAGGTAGTTGATATTAACAAATCAATTGTAGATGATGCTTCAAAAATAAATACAGATCCAGAAGGAAACTCGTGGTTATTTAAGCTTAAAATTAAAGATAAATCAGAACTAGACAGCCTAATGAACAAAGAAGAATACGATAAATTTGCAAAAGAAAGCGCAAGCTAATGTTACATAATTCTCAAAAAGATTTTATAAAAAGACATATTGGCACTTCAAAAGAAGAACAATCAAAAATGTTGAATGAGCTAGGTTACGAATCTTTAGATGATTTAATTAAAGACACAGTTCCTGAAAAAATTCATTTCAAGGACGAGTTAAGTATTGGAGAACCTAATTCTGAGTATGAAGCTTTAAGAAAGTTAAAAATTGTATCGAAAAAAAATCAAATTTACTCAAATTTCATTGGAATGGGTTATTATGGAACTTATACACCTAATGTAATTGTAAGAAATATTCTTGAAAATCCAGGATGGTATACCTCTTATACACCGTATCAACCTGAAGTCGCTCAAGGAAGATTAGAAATGTTATTAAACTTTCAACAAATGATTATTGATTTTACCGGAATGGACATTGCGAATGCATCGTTGCTTGATGAGGGAACGGCCGTTGCGGAAGCAATGGGTCTTAGTCATAGAATAAATAAAAGTGACTCTAATTTAATATTTATTTCTGAAAATTGTCACCCACAAACTATTGATGTTGTTAAAACTAGAGCAGAGCCAATGGGATTAAAAATGATTGTTGGTAACGATAATGAAGAATTGGATAAATTAAAAGAAGATTTAGTTTGTGGAATTATTCAATACCCAGGAACGCTTGGAGACATAAAAGATCCAAGTGAAAGTATAAGTAAAATTCATAAGAAAAAGGGAAAAGCAATTTTAGCGTGTGATTTGTTGGCTTTAGCTAAGCTTAAAACTCCCAGAGAATTAGGAGCAGATATAGCGGTTGGTAGTTCCCAAAGATTTGGAATTCCAATGGGTTATGGTGGTCCACATGCGGCTTTTTTTGCAACAAAAGATGAATTTAAAAGATCAATGCCAGGAAGAATAATTGGTGTATCTGTAGATAGACATGGCAATAAAGCTTATAGACTGTCTCTACAAACGAGAGAACAACATATAAGAAGAGATAAAGCGACAAGTAATATTTGCACAGCTCAAGCTTTGTTAGCAATTGTTTCAGCAGCCTATGCAATTTACCATGGACCCGAAGGAATAAGAGCAATTTCGGAAAGAGTTTCACAGTTAGCAAAAAACTTCTCTGATAAACTGAAACAATCTGGATATAAGTTATATTCAGATTCTTTTTTTGACACAGTAACAATTATAACGAAAGATAAAACTGAACAAATATATAAAAATGCCCTAGATAATAAAGTTAATATCAGAAAAGTAAATTCTTCAATGTTATCTATTTCTTTTGATGAAAAGAAAAATGTTTATAGAGCCAATCAATTGTTAAAAATTTTTAATTGCACAGAATCAATTAAAGAAAACCCAACTGAAAGTTTGCCCAACTTACCTAAAAGTTTATTGAGAAGCTCAAAATATTTAGAGCATCCTATTTTTAATACTTATCATTCTGAAACAGAGATGGTTAGATACTTAAAAAAATTGGAGAATAAAGATATTTCACTTAATAGGTCTATGATTGCCCTAGGATCATGTACAATGAAACTAAATGCTGTTGCTGAAATGATGCCAATAACCTGGAGAGAATTTGCTGAACCACATCCATTTGCTCCAATAGAGCAAATGGACGGTTTTAGAACACTTTTTACCGATCTAAAGAATTGGTTAAGATCAATTACTGGTTTTTCTGGAGTTTCTTTACAACCAAATGCTGGTGCACAAGGCGAATATGCAGGATTGATGGTGATTAGAAAATATCATTCTGAAAGAAGTGAAAGTAATAGAAATGTTTGTTTAATACCAAGCTCTGCTCATGGAACCAATCCTGCAAGTGCTCAAATGGCCGGAATGAAAGTTGTTGTTGTTAATTGTGACAAAGATGGAAATGTCGATTATGAAGACTTAAAAAATAAAGCTGAAAAGCACTCAGAAAATTTAGGTGCTTTAATGGTAACTTATCCATCTACACATGGAGTCTTTGAAGAAAAAATTATAGATATTTGTGAACTAATTCACAAGCATAGAGGACAGGTTTATATGGATGGAGCAAATTTAAATGCTCTAGTTGGTATCTCAAAACCAGGCAATTTTGGTCCAGATGTGTGTCATATTAATTTGCATAAAACATTTTCTATTCCTCATGGTGGTGGAGGTCCTGGCATGGGTCCAATTGCATGCAAAAAACATTTAGAAATTTATTTACCTAGTCACTCAGTTATTAAAGATTGTGGTCCGGCAAATGGAATAGGCGCAGTTTCAGCTGCTCCTTGGGGAAGTTCGAGTATTCTATCTATTTCATGGATGTATATTAAAATGATGGGATCTGATGGTTTAAAATTAGCCACTCAAAATGCAATTCTTAATGCAAATTATGTTGCTAAAAAATTAAAAAATCATTTCCCAATTTTATATGCCGGAAAGAATGGGAACGTGGCACATGAATGTATTATTGATATTAGGACCATCAAAAGCGAAACTGGCGTAACCGAAGAAGATATAGCTAAGAGATTAGTAGATTTTGGCTTTCATGCTCCAACCATGTCATGGCCAGTTCCAGGAACCATGATGATTGAACCGACTGAAAGTGAAAGCTTATCCGAACTAAATAGATTTTGCGATACTTTAATTAAAATAAAATCTGAGATAGATAAAATAATGTCAGGAGAATTTGATAAAATTGATAATCCAATCAAAAATGCACCTCATACTAATTTAGAATTAACATCAAATAATTGGAATCATAAATATTCAAGAGAAGAGGCTGCTTATCCAGAAAAATTTCTTAAAGCAAATAAGTTTTGGCCTCCTGTAGCAAGAGTAGACAATGTGTATGGTGATAAAAACATTTATTGTACTTGTCCAAGCATGGATGAATTCAAAGAAGATGCTGCATAATATGGATGATGTTGTTATTGTTGGTGGTGGAATTATTGGTGCAGCATCTGCTTATTTTTTATCAAAAGAGGGCAGAAAAGTTAAGGTAATTGAAAGAGACCCAGCTTATAAATCTGCTTCTTTCCCTTTATCATTAGGTGGTTTTAGAAGACAATTTTATCAAAAAGAAAACATTCTTCTTGGGAAATTTGCAAGAGAATTTATTTTTCAAATTCCTGAATTATTAAAAACGGAAAAGAATCCAAATCCAACTGCCAGCATAGTACCTAACGGATATCTATTGGTATTTGGCCCTGAGCATGCTGAAGAACAATATAGAGCTTTACAAAATCATAAAGAATGTGATGCTGGAACAAAGAATATAAAAGGTTCAGAGTTAAGCAAAATTTTCCCCTATGTTAATAGTGAAGGAATTGAAACAGCAACCTATACAGATAATAAAAGTGAAGGCTGGATAGATCCTTTCATGTTTCACAGTGCACTTAAAAGTAAAGCAATTGAACTTGGTGCAGAATTTATAAAAGGAGAAGTAAAAAGTTTATCTGAAATAAATGCTAAAATTATTGTTTCTGCTGCCGGATGTTGGACCAAACAGCTTTTAGAAGATATTCCTGTAGTTCCACAAAAACACACAGTTTTCAGGGTTAAATGTCCCAAACATTTTCCTGAAATGCCATTAATAGGAGATTTAACAACAGGAGTATATTGGAGACCTGAGGGTAAAGAATATTTAGCTGGTTCTCCTAAATCTGTATTTGATGCTGAAGATCTTGAGCCGGCATGGAACGATTTTGAAGAACTAGTTTGGCCAGCTCTTGCAAAAAGAATACCTGCATTTGAGGAGTTAAAGTTAACAGGTGGGTGGGCAGGCTATTATGATTGTAATAAACTAGATAACAATGCAGTAGTTGGAAAACATCCAAAATATGAAAATGTTTATGTAGCCTCAGGCTTTACGGGAAGAGGTTTAATGCAAGCACCCGGAATAGGAAAGGCTCTAACAGAATTAATTACAACTGGCTCTTATCAAACAATCGATATTAGCGTATTTGCCGTTGAAAGAGTATTAAACAGCAATGCTAGACCTGAGCCATACGTACTATAATTTTTTTATATAAATGTCCAATACAGCATTAAATAACAAAACAAGAACAATCAATGATTGTCCTTTTAAAGAAAAAAATTAAACGAAGGATAAAAATTTGTAGCTACACCAAAAAAATATAAGTTAATAATAAAGAATGGTAAAATTTTTTTAGTTCCAAATGCTATTTATTACTTTCACCCTTCCGCATGCTTTTTTATATCTTAAATAATTAATAAAATATTCTTGATAATAGTTTTGATGTTTATCCTCGGCTTTAAAAAATTGGTCAAATTTTCTTATATAAGTTACTACTTTTTTTTGGAATTTTTTTTCGATTTTTTTAGCGGTGTTTTCAATCATTATTTTTTGTATTTGGTTCTGATAAAAAGCAACTGATCTATAACTGTATCCTTTATCACAAAACTGACCAACTGAATCAAACGGATCTATGTTAATCCAAAAATTATCTAATAGTTTTTTGTACGATATTACTGAACTATCATAAATGACTTCGATCGTTTCAAAATGACCTGTATTTCCGTATGTAACTTCTTTATAAGTTGGATTTGTTGTTGTTCCACCTGAATATCCTGAAATAACTTCAACTACACCACCTATCTTTTCAAACGACTCTTCCATGCACCAAAAACACCCACCAGCAAAATAGGCTTTTGCTATATTTTGAGCACTCAATATTTTTGTTGAGATTAGTAAAATTAAACAACTATAAAAAAAAACTTTCATTTAAAAACCAAAAATATTAAAACCCATTCTTACAGTTACAAAAATTACTAATAGAGAAGTAATTAAAGCTAATATTTTTGTTGAAAATAATTTTAAATTTAAAAAATTTCCTATTTGTCCTCCAATAAATACAGCTAATAATAAATAGAGATATTCTCTAACCTCAAATAAATTTTGATTTTTTGTTAGCTGACCAATAATTCCAAATATAGAATTTATTAAAATAAACAATGAAACAGTGGTTGTTATGTGTCTGGGGTTAGCTGCTCTAAATAAATAGAGGATAGGGCTTAAAAAAATACCACCTCCTATACCAACAATTCCAGACGCAAAGCCTAAAACAACTCCTATTAATGCAGAGATATAAATTGGTAAAGTTTTGTAACTTGATGAATTGTCGCCATAAGATTTAAAATTAATTAACAGCAACACTCCAGCTATCGCCAAAACAAAAAACAATATTATTTCAAATAATTCTTTTTCAATTTGAATTGAACCGCCAATAAATGCAAAAGGTATTGATCCAAGCAAGTAAGGAATAAGAAGTTTTAAATTTAATTTTCCAGTCCTGATATAATTGAACGAATTCCCTGAAACTACTATTATATTACAAGCTAATGCTACAATCGGGAAAATTTGATAAGGTGCTCCCCATAATAGTAATAAAGCAAGATAAGTAGAACCACCTCCCAATCCAACACTAGAGTAAATTAGCGCAGTTACAAAAAAAAGAATTGATAATATAGTCATAAAAAAATTATGAATATAAATATAGCATTATTGACAGTTACTGACACAAGAACTTTAAAAACAGATAAATCAGGAAATATACTTTCTCAAAAAATCAAAAAAGCTAAACATAATTTAATGGATAGAAAAATTTGCAAGGATAATAAAAAAGATATTAAAAAAATTCTTAAATCTTGGCTAAACAAGAAAAAAATAGACGTCATTATTACTACTGGCGGAACAGGACTAACAGGTAGAGATATTACTCCAGAAGCAATTGAAGACATTGCAGATAAGAAAATACCTGGTTTTGGTGAAGTTTTTAGATATATGAGCTTAGAAACTGTAGGCACATCATCTATTCAATCAAGAGCTTGTGCTGTATTAGCAAAAGGTAAATATATATTTGCACTACCGGGGTCTTCAGGTGGAGTAACTGATGCTTGGGATAAAATTTTAGTTCATCAATTAGATATTAATCACAAACCTTGTAACTTTGTAGAATTATTTCCTAGACTTAATGAAAAATAATTATTTTTGATATTTTTCTTTCCACTCTGAATATGGCATTCCATATACATACTCACGTGCATCTAAATCGGAAATATTAATTCCTTTTGTTTCAGCTTCTTCTCTGTACCACCTAGAAAGACAATTTCTACAAAAACCAGCAAGATTCATTAAATCAATATTTTGAACATCTTTTCTTTTTCTTAAGTGATTTAACAATCTTTCAAAGGCTGCAGATTGTAATTCTTTTTTTGTATTTTCGTCCATAAATTAGTATATTTTTTTTCTTATGAAATTGTCAGGATCTTATCAAATAAATCTAGAAAAACAAAAAGTGTGGGAGGCATTAAACAATCCTGAAATATTAAAAAAATCAATTCCAGGATGTGAAAAGTTTATAAAAAATTCTGATACAGAGTTCACGGCAACAGCTACGAATAAAATTGGACCATTTAACGCAAGTTTTACAGGAGATATTGAATTAAAACAAATTAACGCACCTAATAGCTATATAATCGAAGGATCTGGAAATTCACCAGTTGGATTTGCTTCTGGACAAGCCAAAGTTAACCTAGAAGATTTTGAAGGTGGTACAAAACTTTCCTATGAAGTTGAAGCAAATGTAGGTGGAAAGATTGCTCAAGTAGGTTCACGTTTAATTGATATGACAGCAAAAAAAATGGCTGATATATTTTTCGGAAAGTTTTCAAAATTAATTTCATCAGAAAAAATTTCACGTGAAACAGAAAATAAACCAGAAAGCGAAAATCAAAAATATGAAAAACTAAATATTTGGGAAAAAATTAATAATAAATTTATTATTTATATTTTAGGAGTAGTTTTGCTTCTTATTGTAGTATTTTTTGTAATTTGAATCGCGTTAAACTAGAACCAATTTATGCTTAACAATTGAAGATGCTTCTTTATTATGTTTTAATCATAAATAGAATTGAAATAAATTAACGCCTTATTCAGGGGGTAAGAGGAACTATGAAAAAGGTAAGTTTGGAAGTTAACGGAAAAAAAGTTACTAAAGAAATATCAAATCATACGATTTTATCAGTTTTTTTAAGAGATATATTGAATTTAACGGGAACGCATGTTGGATGTGACACTAGCCAATGTGGCGCATGTGTTGTTCATGTTAATGGTAAGTCAATAAAAAGTTGTACTGCATTTGCTGCAGATCTTGAAGGATCAAAGATTACTACAATAGAGGGACTGGCACAGAATGGAAAAATGCATCCCATGCAAGAAGCATTTAAAAAACTTCATGGTTTGCAATGTGGTTACTGCACACCAGGAATGGTTATGAGTGCTGTTGATCTGTTACAAAACAACAAAAAACCAAGTGATTCAGAAATAAGAAAATGGCTAGAAGGCAATATATGCAGATGCACAGGTTATCAAAATATTGTTGCTGCAGTTAAAGAAGCAGCTTCCAAAATGTAGGAGGATATAAAGATATGGCAAGTTTAGTTGGATCAAGAGTTGAAAGAAAAGAAGATAAAAAACTTTTAACAGGAAGAGGAAAATATACTGCAGATGTAAATTTTGTTAATCAAACCTTTGCTTATTTTGTACGCTCTCCTCATGCAAGAGCACAAATAAAAAAAGTTGATACTTCTAAGGCATTAAAAGCTTCAGGTGTAGTAGCTGTACTTACAGGCGCTGATATAGCAAACGATAAAATTGGAGGACTAATAGCAGGCTGGAGAATTAAAAGCGAAGACGGCTCTGATATGAAAGTACCAGCACATCCGCCATTAGCAAACGACACTGTAAATTATGTAGGAGACCATGTTGCAGTTGTTATAGCTGAGTCATTAGATGAAGCGAGAAATGCAGCCGAACTTGTTAAAGTTGATTATAAAATTATGAAAGCCGTGGTTAGCACAAAGGATGCAATGAATTCAGATCAAATTTATAAAGAAATACCTAAGAATTTATGTTTTGATTGGTTATTAGGAGATAGAGCAAAAGTAAAAGAGGCTTTCGATAAAGCAGACAAAATAATTAAAATTGATTTAATTAATAATAGATTGGTTCCAAATGCAATGGAACCAAGAGCAGCTAATGCTGATTACAATCCGTCTACTGAAGAAATAACTTTATATACCACAAGTCAAAATCCACATTTAGCTAGAATAATTATTTCTGCATTTAATGGAGTAGCTCCAGAAAATAAATTGAGAGTTATAGCTCCAGATGTTGGAGGTGGCTTTGGTTCAAAAATTTATCCATATGCTGAAGAAGTTGTTTGTAGTTGGGCTGCTAAAAAAATTGAAAGACCAATAAAATGGGTTGCTGATAGAACAGAATCTTTTTTATCTGACTGTCACGGAAGAGACCACGTCACTCATGCTGAACTAGCAGTAAAAAATGATGGTACATTTTTAGGTTTTAAAAATGAAACAATAGCAAATATTGGTGCTTACGCTTCCGTATTTGCAACAGTTACGCCAACTTATTTGTTTGGTCCTTGTGCTACCGGAGTTTATAAAATGCCAGCAGCTTATACCAATGTAAAGGCAGTTTTTACAAACACTGCTCCAGTTGATGCTTATAGAGGAGCTGGAAGACCTGAAGCAACGTATACAATTGAAACTATAGTTGAAAAAGCAGCAAGAGAGCTAGGTATGGATCCAGCAGAAATTAGGATGAAAAATTTTCCAACCCAATTTCCATTTCAACAAACATTAGTTCATTCAGTTGACTCAGGAGATTATGTTGCGGGACTAAATAAATCAATGGAAGTAGCTGACTACAAAGGTTTTGAAAAAAGAAAACGCGAGTCAGAATCTAAAGGTAAACTAAGAGGAATAGGATTATGTTCTTATTTCGAAGCTTGTGGAATAGCTCCATCTCCAGTCGTTATGATGTTAGGATGTGGAATAGGACTTTGGGAATCTGCTGAAGTTAGATTTAATCCAACTGGAAATGTTACTGTGTTTACAGGTTCACACAGCCATGGACAGGGTCATGATACAACATTTGCACAAATAGCAGCTGATCAGTTAGGAGTACCAATAGAAAATATTGAAATTTCCCATGGAGATACGGACAAAGGTCCTTTTGGATATGGAACATACGGCTCAAGATCATTAACAGTAGGTGGAACTGCAATAGTCAAAGCTTGTGAAAAAATAATAGCTAAAGGCAAAAGAGTTGCAGCAAAAATGCTAGAAGCAAGCGAAGATGATGTTGAATTTAGTAACGGAGAATTTGTTGTTGCAAAATCAAACAAGAAGAAAACAATAGGCGAAATAGCATTTGCTTGTTATCTACCAGGAACTTATGGCGAAGTTAAATCTCCTCTTCCTGAAGGAGAAGAACCAGGGCTTAAAGAAACTTCTTTTTTTGATCCAGTTAACTTTTCTTTTCCTGCGGGATCACATATTTGTGAGGTTGAAGTAGATCCCGAAACAGGAGAAACAAAAGTTGTTAAATATACAGCGGTCGATGATTTTGGAACAATTATAAATCCATTAGTTGTTGAAGGACAAGTACACGGAGGAGTAGTCCAAGGAATTGGCCAAGCATTATATGAAGAGTGCCGCTATGATAATTCAGGTCAATTAATTACAGCATCATACATGGATTATACCATGCCAAGAGCAGATAATTTACCAGAATTTAAACTAGATTGGACCTGCACACCATCAACTACAAATCCTTTAGGAACAAAAGGATGTGGTGAAGCAGGAGCTATAGCTGCTCCTGCTGCAGTGATGAATGCTGTAATGAATGCAATTGGAGCAGAAATTTCAATGCCAGCTACCGCAGAAAAAGTCTGGAAAGTATGTAATCAAAATAAAAAAAGAAATTCGGAAGCAGCTTAAGGAGAGATTATGAAAACATTTAATTATCATTCAGCGAAAAATGTAAAAGAAGCTTCAAAATTGGCTTCTTCTAACTCTGTTTTTTTAGCAGGTGGAATGTCCACTATTCCTTCAATGAAATTAGGATTTGCAAATTATAGAGATATTATTGATATAAAAGGAATAAAAAGTCTATCTGGAATCAAAGTTAGTGGTAAGACAGTAAAAATAGGAGCTACGACAAAACATGTGGAAGTTGCTAATTCAAAAGATGTAAAGAAAGCAATACCATCATTAGCAGCTCTAGCCGAAGGAATAGGAGATCCTCAAGTAAGAAATAGAGGAACAATAGGAGGATCTATTGCAAACAATGATCCATCAGCAGATTATCCATCTGCATGTATAGCTTTGAACGCTGTTATCCATACAAATAACAGGAAGATAGATGCAGATAAATTTTTTAAAAGCATGTTTGAAACTCCGTTGAAAAGTGGTGAGATTATAGAAGTAATAGAATTTGCAATACCAGAAAAATCTAATTATCAAAAATATCCGAATCCAGCATCAAGATATGCTATAGTTGGAGTTTATGTTGCGAAACATAAAAGTTCAGTTAATGTTGCGGTTACAGGAGCAAAATCTTGTGTTTATAATGATAAAGATTTAGCAAAAGCACTTACAAGTAAATTTTCATCTTCATCAATTGATAATTTTAGCATTTCTTCATCAGGCATGAACTCTGATATTCATGCATCAGCAGAATATAGAGCAAATATGATAAAAGTATTTGCTAAAAAAGCCGTTGATGCTTGCTAATTAAATCTATCGGTATTAACTTCATATCAAATGAAAAATTCATTTGATGAAAAAATTCTCGAAGAAGCTAATGATTGGGTAAATTCCAATCAAAAAGTAGTTCTTGCAACCGTAATACAAACTTGGGGTTCTTCACCAAGACAAGTGGGCAGCAGAATGATTGTAAATGAAAACGGAGATTTTTCAGGTTCCGTTTCAGGAGGATGTGTAGAATCTGCCGTTGTCAGAGAATGTGTTGGACTAATTAAAGATAATAAACCTTGTAAGAAAATTGAATTTAAAATTTCTAATGAAAGTGCCTGGGAAGTAGGACTTGCCTGTGGAGGAGAAATTGCAGTTTATCTTGAACAAGTAAACTAATGAAATTAAAGATCCTTCAAGAAATTATTAAAAAAAAAATATCCAAAACTGAATTTGCAATTTTAACTAATCTAAAAAATGGAGATAGCGAAATATTTGAACCAGGAAAATCATTAAGCGAAGAATTTGAAAATTATAAAAAACAAATTGAAAATTTTTTTAAATTAAAAAAAAATGGTGTAATTGAAGGAACTGAAATTTTTATTGAAACATATATTAGACCAATAAAAGTAATTATTGTAGGTGCAGTACATATTGCTCAGTATTTAGTTGATTTTGCGAAAAGTTTAAATTTTGAAATCTCAATAATTGATCCAAGAGGATATTTTGCGTCCGAGCAAAGGTTTCCTGATATTAATATTATAAATAAATGGCCCAATGAAGCATTTGAGGAAATTGAAACAAATTCAAATACAGCTTTAATTGCACTAACACATGACCCAAAAATTGATGATCCTGCATTACAACATGCATTAAAAAATAAATTTTATTATATTGGAGCTTTAGGTAGTAAAAAAACTCATGAAAACAGATGCCAAAGATTAAAGGACGCGGGATTTACAGATCAAGAAATAAATTCTATTCATGGGCCTATCGGGATTAAACTTGGCGGAAAATCTGCGCCTGAAATTGCACTATCAATTATTGCTCA